>JACDHQ010000316.1 GCA_013820975.1 Gemmatimonadaceae bacterium | reverse complement strand
CGCCGTCGGGAATCCCCCCGGCACCGCAGGCGCCGACGACGCCGGGAGTGGTCGGTGGAACGGGCGGTGGTGGCGGAGCGGGAGGCACGAGCCCGGGGACAGGGATGGTGCCCTCGTACTCCGACGCACGCATCTGGGCGGCGCCTGGCGACTGGACGCCCGCGCCGAAGTCGCCGCGCCAGGTGGTGGACAGCGTCATCGACGTGGCGGTCGGTGCGTACATCGACTCGGTCGCCACCGCCACGGCGAACCGCGGACGCGCCCCTGGCGACTGGACGTACGGGAGTGGCGACACGAAGTGGGGCGTCGATCCGAAGTGGATCCACTTCGGCAAGGTGAAGGTGCCCACTGCCCTCCTTGCGATGCTGCCGATCAATGCGCAGGCCAACCCAACGTGGAACTCACGCGAGCGCGCCGCGACGCGGTGGGACATCGACTTTCACGCCCAGCGCTCGCTGACCGAGGACGAGTTCAAGAAATCGGTGAAGCGGATCCGGGAGCGGATGGAACGGGAGCGGCAGGAGCGACTGGGCGAGGCTCCTTAGCCCGGACCTTCGACGGTATTGCTTGGCTTCAGGCGCTGGTCACAAAAAATGCCCCGGCCGTCTCGGCCGGGGCATTCCTTTCCTTCACTCCACCCGCAGTCAGGAAACCGCAGCAGGCATCGACGGAGTCGGCAGCTCGCCGAGCGGGATCCCGGGGGTCGCGTCCTCGGCGGCGGCATCGGTGGCCGGGAGCAGCTGCTCGAAGAAGGGACGGAACACGCCCGCGACGACGCCGAGGATCGTGAAGTCGTCCTTGGGTCCCAGCTCGACCGTGGGCATGGCACCGTTATCCGACTCGAGCACCAGCGTCATGCCGCGATGGGTGAGCGCGCGCACGAGCGTCTCGCTGCCGCGTCGCACGGCGACGACGTCGCCATCCTTGGCGCGGGCCGACGGCGACACCATGAGGTAATCGCCCGATGCGATGCACCGGCCGGCCAGCCCGTCGTCGGTCGCGCGGATCATGAACGTGTCGTCGCTCGGCAGGAATCGCCGGTCCACCGTGACATAGCGCTGGCGGTCGTCGAGCGACTGCGCGCCTTCGGCAACGAGGACCGGGACCGGTTGTACCTGACCGGCGCTGGCGAACCCGAGGATGCGAACGCCGCGCGAGCGCGACTGGTCGCGCTCGATGTACCCCTTTGCCGTCAGCGCATGCAGGAGGTCGGAAACCGTCTTGGTCGACTTGATCCGAAACTTCTTCGCGATCTCGCGAATGCTCGGCTGATACGTGTTCTCGGCGAGGAAGTCGATCATGTACTGATAGACTCGCCGCTCGAGCGGTGTCAGTGCCTCTGGCATGACCCCCCCAGGGAGAGCGCGGGCTGGAGCATCCGGACCCCGTTCGGGGAACGGCTGGATTCGGCCCATCGGGGGCAAATGTACAGCCCGGCCGGGAGAATGGTCAATGCAAATGTTCGGATCCGCACACTCATCTGCGTAAGGATTGCACGGCGGCGTCGAGGCGAGCGAGCGAGCGGTCCCTGCCGAGGGCTACCAGGACGTCGAAGATCCCCGGGCTGACCGTCATCCCCGTAAGGGCTACGCGCATGGGCTGGAAGATCTTGCCCGCGGAGACTCCCTCCCCCTCGGCGAAGGCGCGCATCGTCTCTTCCATCGGGGTGGGATCCCAGGGTTCCACCGTCGCCAGGGCAGCCCGGGTGCGCTCGAGCAGCGCTGCAGAGGCCGCAGGGTCCTTCCACTGCTTCGCCACCGCCTCGGGGTCGTACGTGATCGTCTCCACGAGATATGGCTCGGCCTGGTGGACGATCTCGTCGAGCGTGCGCGCGCGGACCTTCAGGAGGTCGACGAGGCTGTGGAACCACTCGCGGCGTGCAGCGAGGTCATCGGCGGTCGCAAAGCCGGCACGCTCGAGATAGGGAATCAGGCGCGGGGCGATCTCCTCCGCGGACTGCAGGCTGAGGTGCTGGCCGTTCATCCACTCGAGCTTCTTCGGGTCGAACACCGATGCCTTCCGCAGCAGCCCGTCGGCGGAGAAACGCTCAACCATTTCGGCGAGCGTCATCACCTCGATGTCGTTGCCGGGCGACCACCCGAGGAGCGCAAGAAAGTTGAGCATCGCGCCGGGGAGGATGCCCAGGTGCTGGTAGTCGCCGACCGCGGTCGCGCCGTGGCGCTTCGAGAGCTTCTTGCCGTCGGTGCCGTGGATCATCGGCAGGTGCGCGAACTGCGGGATCGTCGCGCCGAGGGCCTCGTAGAGGAGGATCTGCTTGGGCGTGTTGGAGATGTGGTCGTCGCCGCGCATGACCACGGTGATGCCCATCGCGATGTCGTCGGAGACCACGGCCATGTTGTAGATGGGCGTGTTGTCGGAGCGCATGATGATGAAGTCGCCCTCGCCGATGTCCTTGTTGGCGAAGGTGATCGTATCGTGGACGAGGTCCTTCCAGGCGGTCTCGCCCTCGGGCATGAAGAAGCGCACGGCCGACGGCTCGCCGGCGGCGACACGGCGCGCGACCTCGTCGGGACCGAGGCGGTGGCAGCGGCGGTCGTAGCGGAACGCGTCCTTGCGCACGGCAGCATCGGACCGGATGACGGCGAGTTCCGCCTGCGTGCAGAAGCAGCGGTACGCCTTGCCGGCGTCCAGCAGTTGCCGGGCGTGCGCCTGGTGACGCTCGACGTTGGCCCCCTGGTACACGACGTCCTCGTCGTGGTCGAGGCCCAGCCACTCGAGGCCCTCGAAGATCGCGCGGGTGCTGTCGTCGGTGCTGCGCGCCTTGTCGGTATCCTCGATGCGCAGGAGGAACTGGCCGCCGTACCGGCGGGCGTAGAGCCAGTTGAAGAGCGCAGTGCGCGCCCCGCCGACGTGGAGATAGCCGGTCGGCGAAGGGGCGAAGCGGAGGCGGGGCGTCGGCATGGAGGACTCGGAAATCGGAAAATGGAAAAACCCGCCTGGAGGGGCGGGCTTTTCGACAGCGGAGGGAGCGGGATTCGAACCCGCGATAGAGGTTGACCCCCTATGCCGGTTTAGCAAACCGGTGCCTTCAGCCTCTCGGCCATCCCTCCCGGTGAAGCTCCAGCAAGCCATTAAGCTAGCCGCCCGGCGGGGCAGCAACAAGCTGAAGGTGTACCGCTGCGACAGGTGCCGGGGCGAAGCGGGCTTACAGGGGGTCGGGCACGGCGGTAGCTTGGCGGGCGCCCACCCTCCTCCATTCTTCTTCGATGAATTCCCTCCGCGCGTTGTACCCGGCTGCGGAAGCGATCGCACGCCGCCCCGTCGCCACGCTGCTGCTCCTCGCCGCGGCGCTGACGCCGCTGCTGGTGGCGAGCACCGGGGTGCGGCCCGACAACAGCCTCGCGTCGTGGTTCGTCGCCGGCGATCCTGCGCTCGAGCGCTACGAGGCGTTCCTTGGCGAGTACGGGAGCGATGAGGCGATCCTCGTCGGGTTCGATGTGCCCGAGGGGGCGCACTCGCCGGAGGGGATCGCGCTGCAGCGGCGCATCGCCGCGCGGCTCGGCGAGGTAGATGGCGTCGCGCGGGTGATGGCTGGCGGGGAGCTTCCGCCGCCGCTCGCCCGCGGACTCGTCGCCGCCGACGGCCGGGCGGCCGCGGTCGTCGCCTGGATGGACGTGCGGGATGACATCGGCGACGTACGCGGGCGCATCATCGAGGACGTCCGGAAGGACGTTGGCGCGGAGCTCGATCCGCTCGGGCGGACGGCGCACTTCGCGGGCAACGGGGTGCTGTACGAGGGGTTGAACCAGCAGACCATGCGCGACACGGGCGTCTTCCTCTCGCTCGCGCTGGTGGTGATGGTCGTGCTCCTCCGGATCGGGCTCGGCAGCATGCGCGCCGTCGCGTTCGCACTGGGAGCCCCGCTGCTGGCGTCGATGGCCGCCATCGGTGTGCTGGGGCTGTCGGGGCGGCCGTTCACTGTCGTGGGCTCAGCGCTGCCGACCCTCGTGCTCGTCATTGCGCTCCCCGATGCGATCCACGTGCTGCTCC
>JACDHQ010000315.1 GCA_013820975.1 Gemmatimonadaceae bacterium | reverse complement strand
GGTCGCCTACGACTGTTACCTGCGGGCATGCCACCTCATGTACAACTGGACGCCAGAGGCTCAGCGTCGCGCCGTGCGGCTGGTGGACGAGGCCCTCGCCATCAGCGGCGACACGCCGCTCCTGCTGTCGATGAAGGGCCAGCTCCACTGGAACCTGGTGAACATGCCCGTCGAACCGTCGCACCCGGAGTCCGCCCACGCGGCCGAGCGGCAGGCGCGGGCGCTCACTCATGCCGCCGAGTTCGTGGATCGAGCGCTCGCACGCGATCCCGGGTGCTACCTCGCCATCTTCGTGCGCGGCCTCGTCGCCGCAACACGAGGTCAACCAGAGGCCGGTCTCGTCGATCTGTACCGGGCGCATACACTCCACGCCGGTGACGCCAACGTACTGGTGGAGTTCTGCCGGTACTCCCTGGCGGCCGGTCTCGACGCCCGGAGGTTCATCGACCGGCTCGCCGCGATCGACCCGCTGAGCCCGCAGTCTCACCTCCTCCTGGCGATGTACTACGGGCTCTACGGCCCGCGCGAGAAGGCGGCGCCACCCGCGTACCGCTCGCTCGAGCTTGCGCCCGACGCCTCGTGGCTGGAGGTCGCGTCGGCCTGGTGGATCGCGGTTGCAGGGCACCGCACCGAGGCCACCGCGATCCTCGACCGCGTCCATTCGGCCGCGCCCACCGACGTGCGGGGGACGTTCGCGGGCTTCCTCGCGCGCGCGCTGCGAGGCGACGTCAAGGGTGCGCGAGAGATCGCGACAGCCGAAACGGAGGGGATCCTGTCGAACGAATCCCTCTGCTCCATGATGGCCGAAGCGTACGGGTTGCTCGACCTCGCCCCCGACGCGGTCCGCCTGCTGCGTGCCGCGGCCCGGCTCGGCTTCATCAACTACCGGCACCTGACAGGGGACGCCCCCTACCTCCAGATTCTTCGGGCCAACTCGGAGTTCCAGGCGCTGCTGGCGGAGATCAAACCGCGCTGGGAAGCGGTGGTCGGGTGGGAGCGTAGCCTCGGCGAGGTCGGCTCGAGTGGTGCCCCTGCACGGGCTGCGCTGTGACATGTGATGCCTGACGCGCGGCCCGCCGGGACCTTCCCTGGCGGCGCGACAGACCTCCCCCGCTGCGCGCCCCGCGCGCGCAGCCTTTGCTCAGTGCCAGTCGGGCCGGTTCACCATACGCGCGATGTTCGGCCAGCGGGCGCTCGTGCGGAGCGGCCTGCACACCACGAAGCGCAGGTAATACATCATCGAGAAGTCGCGCTCCACGAGCGCTCGTTCCGTCCAGTCGGCACCCGTGTCGATGTCTCCGCAGAGCAGGTGGTAGACCGCCTGCGCGCGGCAGTCGCCGACACCCCCTCCGGAGCCAAGCGACTGATGGAGCCCCTCGGCCTCCTGTTCCACGCCGGTGATCCGCAGCATCGCCGCGAGCGTCGCTCGCGCATCCTGGTACCAGGGCGCCGCGGTGTACGCCGCGCGCGCCGCCGAGACGGCCTCGGGAAACCGGCCCCAGGCATGGTGGAAGTGCGCGATCGACACACGGGCGACGACCAGGTTCGGATCGATCTCGATCACCTCGAGGATCTGTTCGTACGCGTCCCGGTCCTTTCCGGCCGCCTGCAGATAGGCGTGCAGATTCATCCTCGGCCAGACCTCGAGCGGGTCTTCAGCGATCGCGCGCTCGGCGCACTCGATGGCGGCGTGGATGTCGCCTTTCATGAAGAGGAAGCCGCCGTACAACGGCCGTGTCAAGGAATAGCCGGCCTCGCGCGCACCTGGATGGTCGAAGTGGTGCTGGGCGGCTTCCCAATCCAGGTCGTACTGCGCGGCGAGGCAGCCGAGCAGCGCGTGCGCTTCCGGGAGGTCGGCATCGAGCTCGAGCGCCCGCTGAGCGGCCCTCCGCGCCTCTGCGACCGCATCGTGTGACGAGCAGGTCCCGAAATGGGCCTGGCCGAGCCAGTAGAAGCCGAGGCCCAGATGCGCGAGGCCGAATGCGGGGTCGAGTTCGACCGCTGACTCGTAGCCCTGCTTCGCACGATCCCATGTGCCGGGCGTCACCCTGGCCTGGTAATGCCTGGCCCGCAGGTACGCCTCGTACGCCGGCAGCTTCGGCACGTAGCGCCGGCCTTCGCCGACGAGCCTGACGCGGAGCGCCGCGGCAATTGCGGCGGAAATCTCGTCCTGCACCGCAAAGACATCGCTCAGCTCACGGTCGTAGCGCTCGCTCCACACGTGGGCGCCGTCGGCGGCCGAAATCAACTGGGCGGTCACGCGGATGCGCCCGCCGGCGCGCCGCACGCTGCCTTCCAGCACGTGCGCGACGTCGAGTGCCTGGGCAATTCTGCGAATGTCTTCCTCTCTGCCGCGGAACGCGAACGCCGACGTCCGCGCGATCACCCTGAGACCGGCCACCCGCGACAGCACGTGAATGATCTCTTCGGCCAGGCCGTCGCTGAAATACTCCTGATCCCGTTCCGCGCTCATGTCGGCAAACGGCAGGACCGCGATGGCCGGCGGAGAGGCGGCGTGAGGTCTCAGAGCGATGGCTCGCGGAGCAGCCGTCCCTTGCGGCGCCGGGCTACCGCCCAGCCCGGCCAGCCGCAGGCCCTCGAGCAGATGGGCGGTGAAGCGGGAATCGAACCACCGGCCGAGAAGCTCCGCTGGTGAGTCCCTGAACTCCGGCTTCTGGGTGATCAGTGCGTCGAGCGCGGCGCGGGCGGCCTGGCGGTCGCCGAGCTGGCCGTGGGCTGCGGCCATGACGATGCTCGACCAGAAGAGGCCAGGGATGTCGGCTTTCACCATTTCGTCGAGGGCCGCACGATAGGCCTGCCTCTGGTAGTCGTGCAGCGCGAGCATGACCCGGTACCAGGCGGGATAGTGCGGGTTCAGCTCCATCGCCCGTCGGATGAGCAAACAGCCGCGCTCCCAGTCACCCATGAAGGCGATCAGAAACATCGGTTCGTTGCTCCCGTCGAGGGGATTCAACGCCAGGGCGCGCTCGCACGCGCTCAGGCAGGCGGTGTAGTCCTTGTGAAAAAACAGCGCGACGGCGAGCGTCTGGCACGCGAGAGCGTTGGACGGCGCGAGATCCACGGCCCGGCGGGCAGCCGCAAGCGCGCGGTCGAGCGAACCGGGCCGCGGGTTGAAGCCGTGGCCGAACTCGTGTGAGTAGATCCACGAGAGCATCGCCCGGCAATCGGCATTTGCGGGCGCCCTGTCGACTGCCCTTTCGAGGACGTCGCGCGCGACGGCATGCTCGCCGGGGCTCAGACGGTGGTGATAGCCGAAGCCGCGCATCAGCGCCTCGTACGGTGTGAGCCGCGCGGGATCCTTGTCGCGCACGGCCTCGCTGATGCTTCGCGCCAGCACGCCGAAACGGTCGCCGCAGGTCGAGACGATTCGCGGGACCAGCTCGTCCTGCAGCTCGAACACGCGATCGGCATCGTATTGCCGATCGTAGGTGTCCGCCCACAAGTGCACGCCCGTGGCCGCATCGACGAGCTGCGCCGCCACACGAACGGTGGAACCCGCCTGACGGATGCTGCCGTCGAGTACGTAGCGCGCGCCCAGCTCCTGCCCAATCGCCCCCCCGTCATGCGGTTCGCCGGCATACCTCGCGGTGGAACTCCGCGCGATGACGCGAAGGTACGAAAATCTGGAGAGCCCCCGCGCCGTGTCTTCCAGCAGGCCGTCCGCCAGGGCCGCAATGTCGGCGCTGCTGCCGCCGTACCTGAACGGCAGCACGGCGATCCAGAATCCTTCAGCGGCCCGGCGGGCTGTCGAATCCTCGACCGCCAGGCTCCTCGGCGAAGGGTGTCGGGCGACGTCCCCCAGCTCGCGGGCCACCTCGCGTGCGGTCTGCATCCGCCGCTCGCGATCCTTCTCGAGGCAGCGCTGCACGAGGGTGGCGAGGGCGGCGGGGATATCGGCCCGGCGATCGGCGAGCGGACGCGGCACGTCGCGCAGGATGGCAGATGCCAGCTCGATCGAACTTCCGCCTTCGAACGGGCGCTGACCGCTGGACATCTGAT
>JACDHQ010000314.1 GCA_013820975.1 Gemmatimonadaceae bacterium | reverse complement strand
GCTCAGAGCGACGCCAGGCTGCAGGTCGGAGCAACCGTCCAGCTCGACGCGCTCGGGCCGCTGTTCTCGGGCGACTACTACGTCACCGACGCGTCGATCCGCTTCGACCTCGAGCACGGCATGCGCACGCACTTCTGCGCCGAGCGCCCGGGGCTGGGGAGGGCGACATGAGCGCCACCGCCGCCACCGCCGCACCCGTCAGCAGCCAGGCCTGGTTCGGCACGTACGTCGCGCTCGTCAGCGACCTCCGCGACCCGGACGGCCTCGGGCGCGTGAAGGTGACGCTGCCGTGGGTGTCGGACCCCGACGACGGCAGCTTCGAGGTGTGGGCGCGCGTCGCGACGCTGATGGCGGGCCAGGACCGCGGCACGTGGTTCATCCCCGACGTCGACGACGAGGTGCTAGTCGCGTTCGGGCACGGCGACCCGCGCCATCCCTACGTGATCGGCGCGCTGTGGAACGGCGTCGATTCGCCGCCGGAGTCGATGGACGGCGGCGGGCGCAACACGAAGAAGGTCATCCGCTCGCGCAACGGCGTCAAGGTCACGCTCGACGACGAGGACGGTCGCGAGCAGTTCATCGTCGAGACGCCCGGCGGCCAGAAGCTCACGCTGAAGGACGGGCCGGCCTCGATCGAGGCCGCCGACTCCCACGGCAACGCCATCAAGCTCGATGCCGGCGGGATCACGGTCAACGCCTCGGCGACGGTGACGATCCAGGCGGCGCAGGTGAAGGTCTCGGCGGCGATGGTCACCGTCGAGGCCGGGATGTCGAGCTTCAGCGGCATCGTCAAGGCCGACACGATCATCACGAATTCGGTCGTGTCGGCCTCCTATACGCCGGGCGCGGGGAACATCTGGTGAGCACGCTCGTTCTGCGCCGCCGGCAGCACGAGGTTTGCTGGCTGACGGCCGCTCCCCTCTGGAGCTCGCTGCTGGCCGGCGACGGGCCGTCGGCCGACGACCTCGACCGCATGCACCGACCGACGCTGCTGCGCCTGGAGTCCGACGACTTCATGGACGAGCTCGTCGCGCTGCTGTCGAAGGACGCCGAGCGGCTGAAGGATCTCGAGGCGAAGCCCAGGAGCTACCGCGCGCGGCCGTCCGGCGCCGGGTACGACTACGTCGCGCCGATCGACCACCTCAAGCTCTACCAAGCCGCCCACGGGCACTTCAACCTCGTCGCGGCGACGCTCGTCTGCCGCACGGTCGGGTTGCCCGACAAGGGCGTCGACGTCCCGACCCGCGAGGAGGTCGGCTTCGTCCTGCGGCGCGTCGTCGACGGCGGCGAGCTGGCCTGGAGCGGTAAGGACTGGCTGGCGACACAGGCGCGCGGCGAGCTCGTCCTCGGCGAGCAGCTCGTGCCGCTGTTTCCGATGCCCTACTCCGTCGGCGACCGCCGGCGGCGGCTGTTCGTCGGGCTCGTCCCGACGTCGAGCATCGAGACCTTCAAGAACGCCGGCGGGGCGCTGACGCTGTCGCCGGGCCCGGGCGACCGCAGCGGCGATCCTCCCGATCGTCGGCTCGAGGAGCTCGACACGAAGGTCATCGCGGCGCTCGACGCGCTGCGTGCCCCCGCGCCCGTGACGGGGCTGCCGGCGAGCGACCAGGCGGCGTTTCGCGCCGCCGAGACGGCGATGCGCCAGGAGGCCTCGCGCTTCCTGCTGCTCGACCTCGGCGACTTCCTGCTGCACAACGTCCCGGGGCTGTGGTCGGCGCTGCAGAGCCGTGAGCGCCCGACCGCCGGCAGCCTCGCCGCGGCCTACGACCTGCTGCACTCGTCGTGGGCCGACACGATCGCCGGCTCCTCGTGGATCGACGCGCTCAACGGCGTCTGGTCCGAGCGTGAGCGGATCTGGGGCGACGCCGCGCCGGCGCCGGCCTACGCCGTCAACCTCGAGAGCTCGACGATCGACCGCGACACGCTGCGTGCGCGCCTCGTGCAGGCGCTGCCGGCGCGCACGAAGGCGCGGCTGGAGGAGCCCCAGCCGCCGTTTCAGGCGCCGAAGCTCGACCCGCGCGCGTCGGCGCGCTACGTCGTGCGCTGCGTCTACCGGCGCCCGTGCTGCGGCGCGCTGCACCCCGATCTCGTCAGCGACGCGTCGCGCCCGTTCGCGATCGCGAGCTTCTTCGACTTCGACGCGCCGGCGCGACCGGTTCACATCTCGCTGCCGATCGACACGTCGATCGCCGGGCTGCGCAAGGCGCCCAAGAACGTCAGCTTCCTCATATCGCAGGAGCTGCGAGCACAGATGGGGCGCGTCACCGACGCGAAGAAGGCGCTCAAGGGCGAGCTGTCCTCGGCCGACTCGTTCGACCTCGGGATGATCTGCTCGTTCTCGATCCCGATCATCACGATCTGCGCGCTGATGGTCCTGATGGTCTTCATCGTTCTCCTGAACATCGTGTTCTGGTGGATGCCGTTCTTCCGCATCTGCTTCCCGATACCGCTGAAGGCGAAGGGCTGACATGGACGCGGGACGCATCCTCGGCCGTGGCCTCAGCTTCCCGCCGCGCGTCGGCGCCGACGGGCGCATGGCGTGGTCGGAGGGCGAGGTCAACGTACGCGAGTGCGTCGAGGTCGTGCTGCGGACCGAGCTGCGCGAGCGGCTGCGGCTGCCTGACTTCGGTGCCGGCCTCGCGCGCTACCTGTTCGAGTCCAACACGACGACGACCCGCCGCCAGATCCAGGACCGGATCGTCAAGGCGCTCGCGCTGTGGGAGCCGCGGATCAGCGTCGAGTCGGTCGCCGTCGAGGCCGACCCCCATGACCCCGAGGCCGCCATCGCGACGATCGCGTACCGCCTCGTCGCCACGCAGGCGCAAGAGCGCGTCAGCCTGACCGTCCTGCTGGCCCAGTGACGATGGCGACCGCACCCGTCATCGACTCGCGCGGCTACCAGGAGCTCCTCGACGAGGCGCTCGCGCGGATCAAGGTCACGACGCCGGAGTGGACGAACTTCAACCGCAGTGACCCCGGCGTCACGCTCGTCGAGCTGTTCGCCTTCCTCACCGAGGCGCTGCTGTATCGCGCCAACCAGATCCCCGACCGCAACCGCGAGAAGTTCCTCTCGCTGCTCGGCGTGCCGGTCGCGCCGGCCTCGTCGGCGCGCGGCATCGTCGCGTTCGCCAACGAGCGCGGGCCGCTCGTCACGACGACCGTCGACGAGGGCCTCGAGGTGCGTGCCGGGAAGGTCCCGTTCCGGACCGAGCTCGGCCTCGACATCCTGCCCGTCGAGGGCCGCGCGTTCGTCAAGCAGGCGCTGCCCGAGCAGCCCGCGGAGATCGTCGCCTACTACCGCCAGCTCTACGCATCCCACCGCGGGGACGCGTCGCAGCTGGCCGAGCTGACGCTGTACGAGACGACGCCGCTGGAGGCCTTCGGCCCGGCCGGTGCGGCGCTCGCGCGGACCGCCGACAACTCGCTGTGGGTCGCACTCCTGCTGCGCGAGACCGACCCGGCGACCGAGGCTCGGCGGCGGGACGCACGCGAGCAGCTCGCCGGCCGCACGCTCAGCGTCGGCATCGTCCCGGTGCTCGCCGACGCGCGGGCCACCGTCGGGCCGGCCGTGCCCGGCTCCGGGGACGACGCGCGGCTGGACTATCAGCTACCCCATCCGCCGCCTGGGGGCGTGCTGCCGCAGGACCTCGCGCAGCGTGTCGCGCGCTACCGCTCGCTCGACGGCCAGTCGCAGGTCAACGTGCTGCTCGAGCCGGGGATCGTGCAGATCACGCTGCCCGATGACCCGGACGCGCTCATGATGTGGACGAACCTCGATCCGCTCGAGCCGGGCGCCGGCGACTTCCCGCCGAGCTTCGAGGAGACGAGCCTCGAGGAGCGCCTCATCACGTGGCTGCGCGTCAAGGCGCCGTCGGGCTCGGAGGCGGTCCTGCTGTCGGCTCAGATCAACGCCGCAATGGTCACGCAGCACGCGCACGTCGCCGGCGAGATCCTGCCGCAGGGCAACGGCGAGCCCGACCAGGTCGTCCGTCTCGCCAGCACGCCGATCGTGCCGGGCAGC
>JACDHQ010000012.1 GCA_013820975.1 Gemmatimonadaceae bacterium | reverse complement strand
CTCGGATACAACGCCGGCATCCTGGTATTCACGGTCGAGTTGCTGAACGTGACCCGACCGTACGGGGCCGGCGCCTGATGCCGGCCCCGCTTCTTCGTTCCCGCACGAGTCGGAGGCCGGAGGAACCCGGGCGTTTCAGCTGTCGGCTTCGCCTAGTCGGCGAGGAGATGCCTGAGGAACCGCTCCGGCGACTCGAGAAAGCTGCGCGTCAACTGCACGTGCTCCGTCTCGTCATAGCGGACCTCGCGAAGCTGGCCTCCATCCAGGCTGAGGATCGTCGTACCGGGAAAGGCGAGCAGGAATGGCGAGTGGGTGGCGATCACGAATTGCGCCGTCCGCGGCACCGTGAGGTCGTGCAGGATGCGCATCAGGGCGAGCTGTCGCTGCGGTGAGAGCGCCGCCTCCGGTTCATCCAGGATGTAGAAGCCATCCTCGAACCGGTGCTCGAACAGGGCGAGAAACGCCTCGCCGTGCGACCTCGTGTGCAATGACTCGCCGCCGTAGCGCGCGAACGTGCTCCCGGACTGCTCCAGCGCCGTCGCGAAGTTGTAGAACGTCTCGGCGCGGTGGAAGAACCCGTTCGTCACCCGCTGTCGCCATCCAAGTCGCAGCGCGCGGCCGAGCACGTGGCCGTCGGCGTCGGCGTCGGCGTCGGCGTCGAACCGATGATCGCGACTGCCGCCGTGGGCGCCAAAGCCCACCGCCCACGCCATCGCCTCGAGCAGCGTGGATTTTCCCGATCCGTTCTCACCGACGAGGATGGTGACAGGCGTCGTCAGCTCGAGTTGGAATCCGTCCCTGAGCACCGGAAGGTCGAAGGGATATCCCGGGCTCACGCGATCGTCACGCAGCGCGATGTGCGTGAGGAACGGGCTGCCTGGCGTTCCATGGCGCGACCTCATGTCTCCCACGGTACGGCCACCTGGAGCTCCGTCGGTGCGACCTTCAGGTTGAACCAGGTGCAGCGCCGGGTTCGGCGCTGCGGGTGCTGCTCGCCGCCCGCGACCAGACGTCATCCATGCTGGACGCCCCCGCCCCGGCCCCCCGGCGTACCACGCTGAACGATCCGTCCGTTTCGAGAACAACCGCCTCCACGGCATCGAGATCACACAGACCGGCAGAGCGGACGGCCGCGCGCACTTCGTCCTCCGTCACCCGGGCACGACGCAAGGCCACCGGCAGGAATGCACCCTGTCTGAGCAACATTCGCGGCTCCCCCGTGACGACTCGCCGGACCCACCGGACGCGAACACTCAACCAGGTGACAGCAAACTGCAATCCAATCAGGAGGGAGAACGCGAGAACCCCCTCTGCAAGAGCCACTTCCTCGCTGAGCAGGACGGTCGCCAGGGTCGAGCCGAGTGCGACCGTCACGACCAGGTCGAATGCATTCATCTTCGAGAGGGTGCGCTT
Organism: Gemmatimonadaceae bacterium; assembly: GCA_013820975.1. Lineage (GTDB taxonomy): Bacteria > Gemmatimonadota > Gemmatimonadetes > Gemmatimonadales > Gemmatimonadaceae > JACDHQ01. The sequence goes on along the minus strand of JACDHQ010000012.1, from coordinate 11,486 downwards.
CCCCGACCATCGCAGCGCGACAACCAGTAAGGCGTAGGCGAGGACCCCGACGACGACCGTCCGGGCCAGCCCTTCCCATCCATCATAGAGAACTCGCTCCACCTGCACCTCCGTCGCCGCTGCCGGATGGGTTACCCGCTGGCCGGAGGTCGGCCGCGCAAGGACCCGACGCGTCAGGGAACGAGAAACCCGTCCTCACGCGCCTTCAGCAGGGATTCCGCCAGGTCGCTGGGCGTCGCGGTCCGGCCGTGAATGCCCACGATGAGTCGCGGGGAGATTCGAGCATCGTCGAGCGCTCGCTGCAGCGCCGCCGTCACCGGAAACGCCGCGGGAACCGGGCCTCGCTCAGGAACGTAGAGCAAGTCACCCTGAACGAGCACCCCCGAGCCAGGCATCCACCAGGCGATGTTCCCGTCGGCGTGCTCGTTCGGGACTGGAAGCGCAACGATCCTCGATGTCCCGTTTCCGAGCCGCCACCCGGCCACGGCGGGGATGATCTGTGCGACCCCTCGTAGCGAGTCGGGAAGCTGCTGTCGGATCGCTTCCCCGAGTCCGCGGTGCACCACCACGCGAGCGCCGCGCGCCACGTACGGCCCGAGCCCCCCCACGTGATCCGAATGGTGGTGCGTGATCATCACGTGGGTCACCGGTTTCCCCGGCGCAGTTTCGGCGATGACCTGCAGCGCTGCCGCACTGAATTGCGCGTTGAGGGGCGCCTCGATGACCTGCACGCCTTCCTCGCCGACGACGAACGCGGCGTGGTAGCCGCCCGGCATGCCATCCAGGCGATACACTCCCTCCCCGATCCTGACTGCACGTGGTGCCCCGGCAGCCGGGGCGTCCACGTACCCCGGCGGCAGGGCGAACCGCCCTGCCTCGAGCCGCGGCGTGACATCCATGCCAACTACCGTGAGCACGTTCGTCTGGAGCCCGGACGTGATCTGCGTCCGCTTGTGCGCGACGCGCACCCCATCTACCTGCCGATAATCCGAGAACTCGAACCGGTTCGGACCGACCGTCGAGGCGGTCGGAAGCATGGTGCCGGCATCGACCTCGATCGAGATACGCTGCTGGCTGGCGGATTCAGTATAGGACAGGAGATGCGCGACCGTGCCGGCGCGGCGCAGCTCACCCTCGTAGCTGAGGGTGGAGTCGCTGCGCAGCGCTTGCCGCACCAGACCGTGGGGGACGAGTTGCTCGAGTCCAGCGATCGCACTTCGCGCGGCTGCGGCCGTTCCGCGGTTGATGTCGGTGCCAGTCCTCCACTTCAGCAGGTCGACCTGCGCCGCGCCGCTGGCGTCGTAGCTGGTGAGATTGTGAAACCAGATGCCACCAGGCGAGGGGGAACGCAACTCGAAGACCGCTCGCTCGTTCCTCGCGTCAACCAGGTACCGCAACCGTGTGGGGCTGGCCGGCAGCACCGGGTCGTACCAGGAGCGCGCCTGCACCCACGACGCACGCGACGCCCTTGCCTCGAGGGTGACCTCGAACGCAGCAAACCGTGCGTCGTCGTCACTCCCGAGCATCCTCAGGCTGGTGCGCAGCACCTCCGCCGCACGGACGCGTTCCGTGGGGGACTGCGCAGTGGCAGTCAATGCAGCAAGCGACATCAATGCGGCCAGGGTGAAGGCCTTCATGCATCCTCTTGGTGTGGCGTCCATGGGGAAAGCCGGTCGCGGCTCGAGCCCGCACCGATGCGTTGATGGCGCGCTCACGTCACTGGTGTACGCGCTGTACCCTGCCGTTCCTGTCGATCGTCTGCTTCGGCACGTCGAGCATCACCTTCGACAGGTCGAGCACCGCCCCTCGCACCGGCCCGCCCTCATGCAGTTGCGACATCGAGCTCTGGTCCGCGTGCGTCGGGTCGACTTCGTAGCCGAGGTCCCGCAGTGACAGCACGGTGAGCACCGTGAGCGGGTTCGAACCGGTGTTGAGGAAGGGACTCATCAACTCGTTCCCGAGTACGCTCTCCCGCCAGTGGGAGTTGATGGAGCCGGCGGCGCCGGTGTTCTGCACCGGCACCTTGGCGCCCCCGGTGTACGACAGGCCGCCGATCTGGTCGAAGCCGACAATTGCGTGCACACCAGTGAAGTGCGTGTCGAACAGGGGGGCGCCCGACTGCGAACTCCCCGGATTCTGCAGGAAGCCCATTGTGCTCCACATCGATCCGCCGATGCCGAGCACGTGCCCCATCTCGTGCAGGATGATGTCGCCGAAGCGATCGGTGGCGACGAGCCCGGCGACATCGGCCTCGTCGAACCGCATCAGTCCCACCAGCGGCAACCCGCCCGTACGCCGGTAGCACCAGCCCGCCGACCCGAGAATCTGGCCTACGCCATCGATCGGCTCGATGCGTGCGAAGATCAGGAGGTCGTCGATGGTGAGGTGCAATGCCGGCGCGCCGGCTCCGCAGTTCGGGCTCGCGAGGCTGAAGGGAAAGTCGCTCACGTCCCCCGTGATCACCGAGCCCCAGCGCGCCGCGGCATTCACGAACGCCATGCGCTGGGCATCGGTCACCGGGGTGGTGAAGCAGACGTTGATGGTGAACCCGGCCGTCGAGCCGCCACCGGTGCAGCCGATGGCAGTGAACACCGGATTGTTGTTGCTCACGGCGAGTCCGTCGACGGTGGCGGTGACCGTATTGGGACCCGCCACACCGCCGAGGGTCCAGGAGCTCATGGTGGCGATGCCGTTCGCATCGCTGGTTGCAGTGGCATCGGCCGTGGTACCGCCACCGCCCGTGACAGTGAATGTCACCCGGCGCCCGGCGACGGGTGTGCCCGACTGGTCGGCAAGCCGTACGGCGGGAAGCGCCGTGATCTCGCGGCCTTCGACGGCGGCCTGCATCACCGGTCCCGTGACGGCGACGACGACCGGAGGCGACGACGACTGCGCGGTGCCGTTAAAGGTCGCCGACGCACCCGCCGCCACGGCGGTGGCGGTAACCGACGCCGCACCGGCATTGCCAAGCACCCAGGAGCCAACTGTTGCGATGCCAGCGCCGTCGGTTACCTGCACGGCGCCGGTGACACTGCTGTTCGTCGCAGTGAACGTCACGTCGGCGCCAGCGACGCCGTTGCCGTGGATGTCGGTGACCAGCACCGCCGGGCGCACGGGAACGGCGCTGTTGACGTACCAGCTCTGCCCGTCCCCCGCGACCTTCTTCATGGCCGATGGAGCGGCACCACGCGGCGTTGCCACGAAGTGCCTGGTGAACAGCCCTGCCAGGGCCGTGACCCGCTGTGGCTCGGACACGAGCTTTCCGAGCGTCCACTCGATGCGGGCGGTGCCGTCGGCAGCCGTCGGGACGCTCGCGGCCGAGACGCGGCCGCCCCCCGCCACGCTGAAGGTGACATCGTGACCGGCGATCGGCGTCCCGAGCCGGTCGGTCACGCGGACGACCAGCGGTGACGGCAGCGGCGCGTCGACCGTGCCGGACTGGCCACTGCCCTCCGCAGTGAAGCCGGCGACCGTCTGCGTGACCGTGACGCTGACCGACGCCGTCGCCTCGCCGGAACGCGCCGTGATGGTCGCATCGCCGGTCGCAGCGGCGGTGATCGTTGCCCTGCGGCTGCTCGTATCCATCGCGACCACCGTCGCGTTGGCATTGGACGACGTCCATATGACGACGCCATTCTCCATCACGCTGCCGTTCGCGTCTCGCACGACCGCGACGACTTGCACTGCGGCCCCGATCGCATCCAGCGGCGCTGCCGTCATGGTAAGCGTCACTTCCGCTGCAGCCGGGGGCCGGGTGGAATCGCCGCAGGCGGCGAGGAGCAGCAGGACCGGAGCCCCAAGAAAAATGCGCATCTGCGTCATGGGGAGCCTGTGACGCACCCGCGTGCGATCACCACACATAGTTCACTTCATGCGGCAAACGACCATCCTTCAGCGCGCTGGCGTGCGCCCCCGAGGAGTCAGCCAGGCCAAGTCCCGGTACGATCCCCCGGCACATGTTCACGGTATCGACCCACACGTAGATCACGCCCGTGAACTCTCCATCGCGGATGCGCAACTCGGTGTGGCCCTGGGCGAGCGGACGGACGAGGAGCTCATTGGCGCTATCCGCCGGGGTGAGTTCGAGGATGCCCGGATTGCTCACCGACCAGGTCGTGCTGCGCCGGAACATGATGTTACGATGGCCGTCGACGACGAAGCCGGCGAGCCACAAGTAGTTGGACTCCAGGCCGTGGTCGCGGCGGATCGACTCGATCGTGAACGTATAGCAGATGCCGTCCGCCGGCTGGTAGTTCCGGCTCTCGGACGGCCGGTTGGGGTAGCCCCGGGAATCGAAGGTGAACCCCGAGACGCGAACCGGCGCACGATTCACTCGAATGCGCACCGAGTCCCGCAACCCGTTGGCACTGACCTTCACCCACGCCGACCCGCTGTCTGCGGCGCCGAGCACGATCTGGGTGCCCGCCGGGGTGCGGGACGATGCGATCGGCCACAGCACACTGCTGTCGCTGACCGACCAGCGGGGCAACTCATCGAACAGCCGGTCGCCGAGCCGGTTGAGCACCGCCAGCTTCACCGTCATCGAGTCGGAGATGCGCAGCGTATCGGTGCGGCGGAGCAGCTCCAGCTTCGTCGCCATGGTCAGCGGAACATCCGCGCCGCTCGGGGAGTCGCTGCAGCTCGCCAGCAGCGGCGAGAGCACGGCGGCGATCAGGAGCGGCAAGTGACGGACGGCAGGATTCCGCATTGGTCCCGGTTGAAGAGGGGTCTGGCACAAGGGTATTTCCTGTCAACCGTCACGACTCAGCTTGGGTCACATGCGCCATCACGAAATGCGCTGGCACGGGACGAAGCGTAACGCCGCACGCCTTGCAGTCAGCCGGCGCGATCCTGTCCGCCCCGCCACGTTACCGCCGGAACCACGCAGGCAAGCGGCCCGCCGCCGCGAACCAGAGCACCACCGCCGACATCACCATGCTCGCGGTGGCCGGCCGGCCGCCCTCGGGCAATCCCACGGCGCCCTTTACCAGCAGGATGATCCCGAGGACCGCGGCCCCCAGGCGGAGCATGATCATCCAATCGGCACGGCTGAACCGCGCGAGCATCTCGAGCGGTGTCGCGTGGTGGCCCAGGCTCTCGCGCACGATGCCGATCGCGAATCCCAGGACGGTGCCGAGCGGCCCGGTGATGAAGATGCCGAGCAGCGGGCCCTGGTTGGATTCGGATGGGATGCGCTCACTGCCGCGCCTTCGCGGCGAAATGCCGTTGCAACTGCTGCAGTGTCGTCTCATTCCCCCGCTCGAAGAACGCGCGCATCTGCTGGGATTCCGCGTCGGGGTGGAACCCGAGTCCGACCACGCGCACCCGCGTACGGTCAGCTCCCACCGGGTCGAAGTACATGACGGTCCACATCTGCCCGATTGCTGTCGGGAACGGAAGCCCGGCCGGAGCCTTCGACACCTGGATCGAGAGCATGCGCCCCGGGTCGAGCGACAGGATGGTGTTCTCGATCGTCTGCGGGTCGCCGATCGTTCCCTCGGCGTTGTAATTGGTGCGAAGGATCCCGCCGATGCGCAGGTCCACGTCTGCATGCGGCGCAAGCCATGCGCGCAATCCGGCGCTGGTCACCCACGCCGCCCATACGGCATCCACCGGCGCCTCGACGATCGCCTCGGCGACGATCGGGCTGACATCCTGCGTCGTCGTGCGCCCACTTGCGGCCTGCGCATGTGCGTGCAACGGCGCGCCGGCGATGACGGCCACAATCGCCACCGCGCCGCCGGCCCGAAAGAGGAACTTGCCGAGCCAGCCGCCGAGCGCTCCGGTGACTGCCGAGCTGATGGTGCCGAGTGCGAGCAGCGATGGCGGGACGTCGCCGAGCAGGTACGAGACGAGGATCCCGAGGAATGCGCACACGGCGCCGGCGACGAGGCCGCCGATCGCGAGCGCCGAGGGACTCGCGCCGCGCGCCCACATGGCGTAGGCGAGGCCGGCGAGGAAGGAGAAGCCCATCCCGCCGACGGCGAAAAGGTTGGCGACCGACTTGTTCGAGTGACCGACGACGACCATTGCAACCTGGAGCACCGTTCCGAGCAGCACGGCGAGGATGAGCGCGCGACTGTTGATCATGGGCCGGGTGGTGAGAGTGTGACGGGTGTGCCGCGGGAACTGCCAGAGGCCTGCAGCCGGTCGACGTAGTCGCGGAGCATGCGCACGGCGGCGTCGAAGGCGTCGAGGGTTCGATCGGTCCGTGACAGCATCACGCCCCCTTCCATCGTGGTCAGTGCGAAGATGGCGAGGGCGCGGCGATCGACGGATGCCGGCAGCCGGTCGCCCGCCTCGATGAAGCAGCCCTCGATCGCCGATATCCAGCCGTCGAAGTTCGCGGCGAGCAGTGCGCGCACCGGGGGATCGGGCTCGTGAAGCTCGAGTGCGATGCTGCCGATCGGGCACCCATACGTGCACTCGGTCCGCCGGAGGTATTCCCGATAGTGACCGAGCAGCGCAAAAACGCGTTCGATGGGATCTGCCACTCCGTCCCACGCGGGTTGCAGCAGCATGGGATCGATGCCCTGCCGATACGTCTCGAGCACTGCGAGCAGGACGTCCTGCTTGCCCGGGAAGAAGTGGTAGAGGCTCCCGGCGTTGACGCCGGCGGCGTCGAGGATGTCGGCGACGCTGGTCGATGCGTAGCCCTTTCGGGCGAAGAGCCCGATGGCGGCGTGGAGGAGGCGTTCCCGGGTATCGGGGGGCATGCGGCGAATCTGTTGAATGAGCGTTCAACTCGCAAGGCCACCGGGGTTCGCTTTGACGGCGGTCAGACGTTGGTAGCTCTAAACGGAACTCGACGCGTCTCGAATGACGTGCAGCCTCGATGCTACACGGACGCCCTGCCGATGCGCATCAGCCACTCGCTGTGCTCCTTCTCGCCCCAGTGGACGATCCCCAGCCGGTATCCGTCGGGATCGTTCAAGGACACCTCGCCACTGGGTCCGTGATCCGGATACTGGATTGCCGACACCTCGATGTGATTACTGATCAGGTGCTCACGAAGGGCCGGCAGGTCCGCCGTATACATATAGAAGAGCACCGGCTGGTGCTCCGGGTTCACTGGCTCTTCAGCCCGGAGGAGCATGACTGCGCTGCCCTCGCAGTGCATGCGGCACCAACCGATGGGAATGCATCGATCCGTGTCGACGAGCTCGAATCCGAGCAGCTCGTAGAAGGGAAGGTCCCATCCCACTCGTCGTCAATACACCTCGAAGATCCCCGCCGCCCCCATCCCCCCACCCACACACATCGTCACCATCCCGATCCCTCCGCCCCGCCGCTGCAACTCGTGGATGAGCTGCGTACTCAGCTTCGCTCCCGTCGCACCCAATGGATGCCCGAGCGCGATCGCACCGCCGTTCACGTTCACGCGGCTGAGGTCCATCTTCAGCTCCTTCGCTACCGCCAGCGCCTGCGCCGCAAAGGCCTCGTTGAACTCGAAGAGCGTGATATCGCCGAGGGACATCCCCGCCAGCTTCAGCGCCTTCGGGATCGCGGCCACAGGGCCGATGCCCATCACATCCGGCTCCACGCCACCGACGGCGTAGGTGACGAGGCGCGCCAGCGGCTTCACCCCTGCCGCATCGGCCGCCGCGCGGCTCATCACCACCAGCGCCGCCGAGCCGTCGGAGTACGGGCTCGCATTGCCGGCGGTGACGGTGCCCTTCGCCTTGAACGCCGGCTTGAGCTTCGCCAGCCCCTCGGCAGTCGTCTCGGCGCGCGGGGTCTCGTCGCGATCGAAGGTCCACGTCTCGACGTGCTTCTTCGCGCCCGTCCACGTCACGCGCTCCACCTCGATCGGCAGGATCTGCCCGGCAAACACGCCGCTCTCGATGGCCTTCACCGCCTTGCGCTGGCTGTCGAGCGCGAACGCATCCTGCTCGGCCCTGCTGATGTTGTAGCGCTCCGCCACCCGCTCGGCGGTGAAGCCCATCCCGATGTAGCTCTCGGTGAGCTCGGGATGCAGCCGCGTGTGATAACCGCTCATCGGCACCTGGCTCATCATTTCCACGCCGCCGGCGACCACACAGTCCTGCCATCCGCTCATCACCGCCTGGCTCGCCTGCGCGACGGCCTGCAGCCCCGAGGAGCAGAAGCGGTTGACTGTGACCGCCGACGAGTCGACGGGCAGTCCCGCACGCAGCGCGGAGTTGCGCGCGACGTTGAGCCCCTGCGCTGCCTCGGGCATCGCGCATCCCCACACGACGTCGTCCACCTGATCGGGTGCCACGCCCGAACGCCGCACTGCCTCGCGGATGAGGCTCGCCGAGAGGTCAACCGGGTGCGTGCCGGAGAGCGCACCATCGGCCTTCCCGCGTCCCACCGCACTCCGTACCGCCGATACAATGACTGCTTCGCTCATGGGAGCTCCGAAATAGAGATGCGAGATGCGAGATGCGAGATGCGAGATGCGAGATGCGAGATGAGGAATACGGGAACCACGTGCGTTGTTTCCGCACCCCTCATCCCTCATCCCTCTTCAATTTCGGAGTGGCTTTCCCGTTGAGAGCATATGGGCGATGCGTGCCTGCGTCTCCGGCGTTCCGAGCAGCGACAGGAACGCCTCGCGCTCGAGGTCGAGGATGTCCTGCTCGGTCACCATGCGCGGCGGGCCGTCGCCGCCGCAGAGGATGTGCGCCACCTTGCCGCCGATCACGACATCGTGCGCGCTGGCCTGCCCCGCTTCCTGGAAGGAGAACAGCGCATAGCGAAGGTTGCCGAGCCCATCGCGGCCGAGGGCCTTGATGGTGCGCGGTGCGGGAGCGACGTAGTCCGGGGCGAGGTCGACCACGCGCATCTTCGCATCGGCCAGCTGCAGGTCGCGGTTCATCGACACGCGATCGCGGTCGCGCAGGAAGCCGAGCTTGCGCGCATCGAGGGCGCTCGTGCTCGTCGTCGCCATGGCGATGAGCTTGAAGGCGCGCTTCACCCCCTCGAACAGATCGGCCTCCTCGTACGGCTGCAGCGCCTCGGTGAACCGGAAGAGCAGCTCCTTGGTGCCGCCACCGCCGGGGATGAGGCCCACACCGACCTCGACGAGCCCCATGTACAGCTCCGCATTCGCCTGCACGAGATCCGCATGCAGCGAGAATTCGGCGCCGCCGCCAAGCGTGAGGCCGAACGGTGCGATCACAACCGGGAATGGCGCGGCCTTGAGCGCCATCGACGTGCCCTGGAAGGTCGCGATGGCGTGGTCCAGCGTCTCCCACTCGCCCTTCTGTGCCAGCCCGCCGACGGCCATGAGGTCGGCGCCGGCGGTGAAGGTGCGCGGATCGTCGTTGCCGATCACCAGCCCCTGCAGCCCGTCCTGCTCCACGCGAGCGAGCGCCGCGTGCAGCGCCGTGAGGACACCCTCGCCGAGCGTGTTCATCTTGCTGCGGAACTCGAAGAGCGCGACGCCGTCCCCCATGTCGAGCAGGTTGGCGTCCTTCCACTGCTCGATCACCGCCTTGCTGTCGCGCAGCGACTGCGCGGTGATCCTGGCCTCGCCTTCGGCGGCGTCCGCGGCTGCGACAGGACGGAACTCACCGTCCCACCCCATCATCTCCCAGCCGCCACCCGCAGGCGTCGGACGGTAGAACGCGCCGTGCGCCTTCGCGAGCAGCGCCGGCATGTCCATGCCGAGCTTCGCGAACCCGTCACGATGGAAGTCGTGGCCGATGCCGTCGATGAGCTGGAAGGGGCCTGCTTCCCACGCGTAGCCCCATTCCATCGCGTGGTCCACGCCGAGCGGATCGTACGCAACCTTGGGCGACGTCACGAGCACGTAGTGCGCGAGCTGCAGGAAGTACTTCCGCAGGAAGTCCCCGTGCGCACCCGGCAGCGTGGGGATGAGCTCGAGCCGCGCCTGCAGCGACTTCGCCTTGTTCAGCATCGCGAGCGCCTCGCTCTCCGGCTTCTGCTGCTCGCCGTACTCCAGCGTGCGCCAGTCGAGCGTCTGGATGACCTTCCCTTCCTTCTTGTAGAAGCCGGCGCCGGTCTTTTCACCGGCGCGCCCGCTCTCCACCAGCCGCTGCACCCACTCCGGCAGCGAGAAGTCCTCGCCGGTCGCCTGCGACAGCCCCGAGGCTACGTACCCCAGCACATCAATGCCGGTGATGTCGCCGGTGCGGAAGGTCGCCGACTTCGGGCGGCCGATCGCCGGCCCCGTGAGCGCGTCCACCTCGTCGATCGTGAGGTCGAACTCCTCCATCAACCGCAGGGCAGCCACGAGGCCGAAGATGCCGAGGCGGTTGGCGATGAAGCCGGGAACATCCTTCGCGACCACGATGCCCTTGCCGAACACGCGCTCGCCGACACGCCGCGCAGTGGCGAGCGTCTCGGGCGACGTGTACTCGGTGGGGATGATCTCGAGCAGGTGCAGGTAGCGCGGCGGGTTGAAGAAGTGCATGCCGAGGAACTGCCGCTGGAACGCCGGCGAGCGACCCTCCGCGAGCAGCGTGACCGGAATGCCCGACGTGTTGGTGGCGATGACGGCGTGCGGCTTCAGGATCTTCTCGAGCCGCGCATACAGCGCCTGCTTCGGTTCGGGCTTCTCGATAATGGCCTCGATCACGAGGTCGCAATCGGCGAGCCGCTCGAGGTCGTCCTCGGTGTTGCCGGGGCGCACGAGCGCGGCGCGTGCGTCGTCCATGAATGCCGCCGGACGCGCCTTCAGCGCGCGCGTGATGCCGCCGCGCGCGATCGCCGAACGGTCCTTACCCTCGGTGCTCGGCATGTCGAGCAGCTCGACGGGAACGCCGGCGGATGCCGCGAGTGCCGCGATGCCGCTCCCCATCGTTCCCGCGCCGACCACTCCGATCTTTCTGACTTTCATCATGGCTCTCGGCTGTAGGCTAGTTGCTTCGTCCCAGCAGTATACCATCGCGCAGGCGCAGCGCCCGTTGCGACGCCGCAGGGTCCACCGTGATCGTGATGCCCGCGACCGCGTACCGGATCACCCCCGGGAGGGTGAGCGTCTCGCCGCCCCGCCGCACGCGGATGGGAAGTGCCGTCCCCTCGGCTGCCTGCGCATATCGTGCCCGGTACGCTGCCCCGAAGTTCTGGTCGCTCACCACGAGCGTGCCGAGGGCGAGCAGCACGTCGCCGGCACGGACGCCGGCCGATGCCGCGGCGCTCCCGGGCTGCACCGCCGTGATCCGCACCGAGTCGCCATCGGGCTCGGTGGTGATCCCGAGGCGCGGCGCCCGCACCTCGCTGGCGCGAAGCCCGGCCAGGGGCAGCACCCGCTCATACGGAAACGGCTCGCGGCCGTCGATGTACCGCCGCTCGAAGTCGGCCAACGATCGGCCGGCGACGCGCTGCACTGTGCTCCAGAACTCCTGCTCGGTGAAGCCGCTGCCGCGCTTGTACTCCCGCGCGTACAGGTCGCGCAGCACCGCGTCGAGCGAGCCACGGTTGTCGCTGGCGTCGCGGATGAGGATGTCGAGGAGCAATCCCGCCAGCGAGCCCTTGTCGTAGTAGATGTACGCCGT
>JACDHQ010000313.1 GCA_013820975.1 Gemmatimonadaceae bacterium | reverse complement strand
ACGTCGGGTGCGAACTGCGTCATGAAGGCATCGAGATCATGGGCATTGAAGGCGTCGATGCCCTCGAGATAACGGGCGCGCACTTCCGCCGTGTCGCGGTCGGTGGCCGGATGCGCCACGACCCGCACATCGGGCGCTGCGGTGTTCACCGGGGCGCACGCCGCACTGCCGATGAGGAGGTGGAGCCCGAGCCCCAGCGGGAGGAGGAGAAGTCGAGTCATGCCCCGACTACGGGCCACGCGACGGAAGGATTCAGAACTGCCAGACGTTTCGCACTCCACGGATCGTGTCGGGTCACGCCGAAAGCTGACGCCCTGGCCCGGACCTGCTTCCGCGACCCAGGCCGTGCCGGCGGTGCTCGATCGTTTGCAGGCGGACGCCACGCTGTTGCGCAGCCGCTACAACGAGTTGCAGGAAGCGCTGCTCGCCTGCGACGAGGAATCCGAATCGATGACCTACGTGGAGCTGCGCGAGCTGCGCGAGCTGCGCGATACCATCCAGGGGCGGCTCGGCGATGCGGTCGCGGCACTGGAGACGATCCGCCTCGACTTGCTGCGGTTGCACGCCGGTGCCGACAGCATCGCGAGCCTCACGACACAGCTGGGCCTCGCGGCCGAGGTATTCAAGGAAGTCGACCGGCTGGTGGCAGCACGAACCGACGTCGAGCGGATCATGCGCTTTCCGCGCGAGCGTGCGGCGACGCCGGTGTAGCCTACCTCGTCATCGCCTGCATGCACGGCTCGCCGAGCTGCCGCGCCAGGCGCCTCGCCAGCTCAGGCCCCGTACCGCCGCCGGCGCAGCTGGCGCGGCTCCGCGGCGTCGGCACGGAACGTGATGCGATGGCACGGCTTGGCAGGGCCCGCGGCACGTTGGCGCCGCGGCGCGCGAAGGCAAACCTCAACGACAGTGACGGCGACAAGTGAATACGACGCAGAGATCCCCAGCGTCGCGCGTGCCACGCCTCGTGTGGTACGTGCTGGCGCTGCTGGCCGCCTTCGCGCTCGGCGCGCTCTGGCAGTACGTCGGCGCACGCCGGGGTGCGGCGGCGTTGGGCACGGCGCAGTCGGCGCTCGCGGAGGCCCGCCTGGAGGCGACGCTCGCAAGCGCGGTGATCGAAGTACAGGGGGGCAACTACGAGGGCGGCCGGCAACTGGCGAGCGACTTCTTCACCGGGCTGCAGCGCCACGTCGCCACCGCGCCGCCCGAGGCCGCCGCGCTCCGCCCGCTGTACGCGCAGCGCGACAACGTGATCACCGTGCTCTCGCGCAACGACCCCGCGTCGGCCGGTCTGCTCAGCCGCGCACTCACCGACTTCCGCGCCGCGATTCGGCCTGGCAGCGGCGCCAACGTACCCGCCGCGCCGGGCGCGCCAGGCCCGCGGTAACCGACGATGCTCGCCGCCCGGGCGACGACGGGCCCCGGGCGGCAGGGGCGCGCGAGCGCTACGACGGCGATCAGCGCCGCCGATTGACGTGTGATCCACTCGTAACTCCACGCGCGCACCTCGCGCGTGAGCTGCACGGCAGGCACGCATCTCGCTACGGTCGGACGCAGGCCGCGGCGGCACGGGCCGCACGATTCGCGCGGCGCCGCCCGGCGTGAATGAGCGGCGCCGCATCCACGCAGACACGGGAGACCGCATGTCGGGACGGCACAAGCAGCACCTGGGACGGAGCGCGGGCGACGATACCATGCTCGAAGGACGCGACATCAACGCGGATGCGCCGCCGGGCGTGGGCGGCGAGCGCGTGAACGGCGCGATCGAGGGGGGCGCCGAGGCGAGCGAGCAGGCGCTGCGCATCCGCCGGCTGCTCGAGGAGGAGCGCCGCGGCGAGGCAGAGGACCCGGACGGCGACCGCCCGGACTGAGACGCGACCGGACCGTCAAGTCGGTGACGCTCGAGTGGTTGACGACGAACTGACGCCGCGTTGCAACGGCGCACCAATTCTCCTCGCCTTTCCTCGATGGTGATACGCGCGAAGCAGCGCTCACTCATCGCGATTATCGGTGGTGCAGGCACCGCCATGATCGGCATCGCCGCCCTCGTCGGTTGGCTGATCGGACGCATGTCACTCGCGGGCGCCGTCGCCGGGTACACGCCTTCGCCACCCGGCTCGCGCGGTACTGCGCCCGGAATCCCGTCGCGCTGGTGGGGCTGACTTACGACCAGGCCGCCAAGGCGGTGGAGTACCGATCGCCGCCGACTGGCTGCGCGGCGCCGTGGCGCTCTCGAACGACCTCGCGCGCTTTCCCGACGGCACGGTCAAGCTCTGGAACCTCGGGCTAATGCGGGACCGGCGCCTGGACGTACGCTGACCCGACGCATCTGGCAGGTGGTGCAAGGCGGGCGTATCGTGGGCCGGGAGGAACTGCGCCAAACCGGAACTCAGTAGGCTGTTCAACCCCTCGCCCTGGCGGGTGCCCCCCCCGCCGTCACCCGAGAGCAGAGAATAATCCATGATCCTCGTCGTCGGCGCCACCGGCATGCTCGGTGGCATGGTCACGCGCCATCTGCTGGAGAAGGAGCGGCAGGTGCGAATCCTGGTCCGTGAAGGTTCGGACTACCATGCGCTTGTGGAGGCCGGCGCCGAGCCGGCGTTCGGCGACCTCAAGGATCGCGCCTCGCTCGGCCGGGCAATGCAAGGGGTGCGGACGGTGATCACCACCGCGAACTCGGCGGCCCGAGGCGGTGAAGACAACCCGCAAACGGTGGAGATGGAGGGGAACCGGCATCTCATCGATGCGGCAAAGGACGCCGGCGTCGAACACTTCATCTTCACGTCGGCGCTGGGCGTGAGCACCGACAGCCCGGTGCCCTTCATGCGCGGCAAGGCGATGTCGGAGGAGTACCTGAAGGAGAGCGGGCTGGATTACACGATCCTTTCCCCGAACCTCTTCATGGAGATCTGGATCGGGATGATCGTCGGCATGCCGCTGCAGATGGGGCAGCCGGTGACCATCGTCGGCGAGGGAAATCGCAGCCACACGTTCGTCTCGATCAACGACGTGGCGGCGTACACGGTGGCAGCGGTGGACAACCCGGCCGCGCGTAACCAGCAGGTCTTCATCGGCGGCCCGGAAGCGATCACCTGGACCCGGATCGTCGAGCGGACTGCGCGGGTGCTGGGACGGGATGTTCCCGTGCATCATGTCGCTCCGGGCGCGAAGCTCCCGGGCCTGCCGGAAACCGTATCGCAGCTCGCGGCGAGCATGGACAGCTACGACTCGCCGCTGGAGATGGGCGAGACCGCCCGTGCCTACGGCGTCGAGCCGACGCCGGTGGAGGCGTACCTGCGGCGGACGTTCACGACCGGGTAGTGGTCGCCGACACCATGTTTCACTGTCAGCGGTCCCCGTGGCATGACACTGCGCGTGCTACCGGCACGTCGATGGCGTTCCAGACGGTGACGCTCACGACATCACATCCACCGAAGCACAGCGCAGCACCGCCGTCACCCGTGCACCCTGTTGCGCCGTCCCCTCAACGCGGATCACCGCGCCCTTGCCCTCGCGCGTCACCATCCCGCGCCCGTCCCGGCCGAACTCCGAGCCATGCACGTCCATCATCCCCGTGACGGCGTCCGCTACCACCTGCGAGCCGAACACCGCGGTGAAGCTCAACTTCGTGCTGCTCCCGCCAGATGCAGGGACCTCCTTCAGCTGCAGCATCAACGCGGAAAGCCCGGTCTCCTCCGGCGCCTCCCAGGTGGCCTGCCAGAGGCCGTTGTAGACCATGCACCCGAGGGTGCCACTCCCGCGATGCGTGCCCGCGTGATGCGCACCGGCGACGATCACCTCGAATGCGTCTCCGCCGCCGCGCGCAGGTGCGGCGGAAGGCGCAGCGGATGACCCCGCGGCCGGCGGCACACCCGCGGTGCCCGCACGCGCCTCGGCAGCGCCGCTGTCGCAGCCTGCGACGCCAACGACGCCAACGACGCCAACCACGAGCGCCAACCAGGTGAAGCGCGGTTGCGATGTAAAACGATGCATGATGGTGATGTCCGATGTGGGGTGGGCGATATGAAGCAATCGACGGCGCC
>JACDHQ010000312.1 GCA_013820975.1 Gemmatimonadaceae bacterium | reverse complement strand
CCCGAGCTGCTCCCCATGTGGGATGCGCTCGCCACGCGCACGCGGGTGCTGGCCGCCGGTGCACACGCCGCCGCCGAGGGTGCGACGGCGGGCACCCAGCGGGACCTGGCGTGAGCGGCGCCGGCCCGGCATCGCCCGCGACCGTCCGGGTGATCCGCGAGATCCCCGAGTTGCGCCGCCACGTCGATGCGGCGCGCCAGGCCGGCGCCCGGGTCGGCTTCGTGCCGACGATGGGAGCCCTGCACGATGGCCACCTCTCCCTCATGCGGCGCGCCCGCGCGGAGTGCGAGCTCGTCGTCGTCAGCATCTTCGTGAATCCCGCGCAGTTCAACGATGCGCGTGACTTCGAGCGATACCCACGCGACGAGGCGCGCGACGTGGAGCTTGCCGCGACCGCAGGGGTGGACGTCGTGTTCGCTCCCGACGCCGGCGCCATCTACCCCCCGGGGTTCGCGACCTCCGTGTCGGTGGACGGCGTCAGCGTCCCGCTCGAGGGTGCGTACCGCGGCGCCGAGCACTTCCGCGGCGTGGCGACGGTCGTCACCAAGCTGTTCAACATCGTCGCCCCGCATGTGGCCTACTTCGGCCAGAAGGATGCCCAGCAGGCGCTCGTGATCCGGCGCATGGTGCGCGACCTCGACTTCCCCGTCACGATCGAGGTGTGCCCGACGGTGCGCGAACGCGACGGGCTGGCGATGTCGAGCCGCAACGTGCGCCTGGAAGGCAGCGACCGCGCGCGTGCGCTCGCGCTGAAGGCGGGGCTCGACGCGGCAGCGGCTGCGGTGGCCGACGGCGTGCGAGATCCGCGCAACGTGGTGGCGCGCGCGACGACGGCGATGCGTGCGCACGGGGTGGAACCCGAGTACGTCGCCGCCGTCGACGCAGCAACGCTCGCCGAGCCCGAGACGCTGCGCGGGGAGACGCTGGTCGCCATCGCTGCAGCGGTCGGCCCGGTGCGACTGATCGACAACTGCCTCCTCGACGTTCCGGCATGAGCTCGCATTCGGTGGACACTGTGCCGGGGACGACCACGCGCCCTGCCGGAAGCGCGGAACGCCTCGCCCGCATCGCGGCGCTCCGGCGCGCCGGCACGCCCATCGTCATGGTAACGGCGTACGACGTGGCCGGGGCGCGCGCGTGCCAGGCAGCCGGCATCGACATCATCCTCGTCGGCGACTCGGGCGCCAACGTCGTCCTCGGCTACGCATCGACGCGCGATGTCTCGCTCGACGAGATGCTGATGCTCACGCGCGCGGCGCGGCGGGGCACGAGCTCGGTGCTGCTCATCGGTGACCTCCCCTTTGGCACCTACGAATCGTCGGATGACCTGGCCGTCGCGACCGCGCTGCGGTTCGTCGAGGAGGCCGGCTGCGATGCGGTGAAGCTCGAGGGTGCGGGGGAGATGCTGTCGCGCGTGCGCGCCGTCGTCGCCGCCGGCATCCCGGTCATGGGCCACGTCGGTCTGCTGCCGCAGGGTGCACGGGATGCGAGCGAGCTCCGCGCCCGGGGACGCTCGGCGGACGAGGCACGCCAGATCATCGAGGACGCGCTCGCGCTCGAGCGGGCGGGCTGCTTCTCGATCGTCGTCGAGGCCGTGCCGGCTGCCGTCTCCGAGCTCCTTGCCGCCCGCCTCACCGTTCCGGCGATCGGGATCGGCGCCGGTGCGGCTGTCCATGGGCAGGTGCTCGTCTACCACGACCTGCTCGGGATCACCGAGGGGGCAGGTGCGAAATTCGTCAAGCGCTATGCGGAAATCGCCGCGGAGAGCGCGGCCGGCATCCGGCGGTTTGCCGACGAAGTGCGGTCGGGGGCGTACCCGCAGCCCGAGCACACCTACCGGATCGCTCCCGAGGAGCTCGAGGAACTTCGCCGGCAGATCCCCACCAGGGGCTGAGCGCGCCGATCTGCAACCCATCGCCGCGTTCGATCGTCAACGGATCGATGCGACCCTTGATCGCCCTCTCCCTGTTCGTGCTCGCCGCGCCCGCCTGCGCGGGGTACGGTCCCACGGATCCGTCAAGCCGGCCGGCGCCCGTGACGGCCCCCGCACCAGCTGCCGTCGTCGCGCCGCTGACCGACGAAGCCGAGCCGGCTTCCGGTCCTTCGGCTGCCGCGCTGCTCGAGGCCCGCCAGCTCGCCATCCCGGTCGCCGGTGTGGATCCGCACCGCCTCCAGGACTCGTTTACGGCGGGGCGGGAGGGGGGGCGGCGCCACCACGCCATCGACATCATGGCCGGGCACGGGACCCCCGTGATCGCGGCGGACAGCGGCCGCATCCTCCGGCTGTCACGGAGCAACCTTGGCGGGATCACGATCTTCGCGACCGATCCGCGCGAGGCGCTTGTATACTACTACGCGCACCTCAGCGGGTACCGCGAGGGACTTGCCGAGGGGATGAGCGTCGCCCGCGGGGACACGATCGGGTACGTGGGGAGCTCGGGCAATGCGCGAGCCGACGCGCCGCACCTGCACTTCCAGGTGATGCTGATGCCCGCCGAGCGGCGGAACTACTGGAACGGCGAACCGCTCAACCCGTATCCGGCGCTGCTCGCCGGCGCCGCGCCGCCGCGAGGGACGGTCAGGCAGGCTGGTGCGCTCGCCGAAGAGCAGCAGGTCGACTCCCGGACCCGCCAGCAGTAGGCGCGCCCCTTGCGCCCGGTGGGCGTGCCCGGATTGCTTGCCGTATCCCGTACGCACACCCACCCATGCCACTGACGTCCAAGGAACGGGCAGCGCTTCGCGCCGAGGCCCACCATCTCACCGCCCTGCTGCACGTGGGCCATCACGGCGCGCACGAGACGATGATCGGTGCGCTCGACGACGCGCTGCGCACGCATGAACTGGTGAAGATCCAGCTCAACAAGTCGGCGGAGGAGTCGGCGCGCGACACGGCCAGCCGGGTCGCGGCGGAGCTGCGAGCCGAGGTCGTCCAGATCATCGGGCGGACGGCGACGCTGTACCGGGCGAACCCGGATCTGGAGCGCAGGAAGGGCGATTCGCCGCCCTGGCGGAAATAGCAGTGCCGCGGCAGCCCGTATATCTTTCTGCCTTCCAGCCAGGACATTTTCCGCGACTGCCAGGCGATGGCAGCCGTGTTTTCTAGAGGGACGCGATGCCTTACGTCATCACTGAAGCCTGCATCGGCACCAAGGACCGCGCCTGCGTCGACGTGTGCCCGGTCGACTGCATCTACGAAGGCCCCGACCAGCTCTTCATCCACCCGGACGAGTGCATCGACTGCGGGGCGTGCGAGCCGGAGTGCCCCGTGACCGCGATCTTCCCCGAGGAGGATGTGCCGGCGAACCTGCGGGAGTACATCGCGAAGAACAGCGACGTGTTCGCGAGCGACGATCCGCCGGGACGGCCGCAGCGCTGAGCACGCCGCCGCCGCGTCAGCGGCCGAAAAAGCGGTCCTTGAGCAGGAAGATCACGATGAGCGCGCCGTACTGCATGAGCGTGCTCTTTTCGCTCCACCACGCCTCGCGCCAATCGTGCTGTCCCGACTCACGCACGGCCGGCGGCCGGAGGAACCAGCGCGGCGTGCGCTGCTTGTAGTCCAGGTACTCCTGCCCGAAGATCGACTCGAGGACCCCCTCCTCGTAGCGGACGATCATCGTGTACTCAATCGCGAAGAGCAGCGCGGCGACCGGCAGGAACCAGAACACGCCGGACACCACGGTGAATCACATCCAGGCGAAGAAGTTGCCGACGTAGAGGGGATTCCGGACCCACGAGAAGATCCCGTACGTCACCAGGCGCTGGACGTCGCGGGAACGGCGGCGGGTCACCGTGCCGGCAGCGGCAACGCCCGCGAGGCGGATCGCCTCGCCCAACGCCACGAGCAGGAGGCCAAGCGTCCAGCTCCATGCGGCCTGCTCGCCCGGCACGAGGAGCGGCACGACGACGAACGGAGCGGGAATCCAGCTGCGATTCCGGAAGAGCACCGCGCCCAGGCGCGCCGACGTGGACTGCTCGGCGGCGGAGACCGATGAAGGTGTGGTCATAAGACAGCAAAGCTCGCGCGGTCGGGAATAGGACGGTAGGGGGT
>JACDHQ010000311.1 GCA_013820975.1 Gemmatimonadaceae bacterium | reverse complement strand
GGCCCCACCCGCCCGCGCGATGACTCCCACTTCCACTCATCCAGTGGAAGGCGGCCGCAGGCCGCCATTCCGAACAAGCTGATAGCCGATAGCTGATAGCTGATAGCCGAGTATTATTGTCCCATGACCGATCACGCTGCCCCTGGCGCCCGCATCCTGCTCGCCTGGAACCGCCTGCGGGCCGTTCCGGGCGGCAGTCTCCTGTTCAGTATCTTCGTCGGGCGGATCGCGCCCTACACGGGAAGCATCGGGGCGCGGTGCGCCGAGCTGCGGCCGGGATACTCGCGATGGACGATGCGCGACCGGCGCGGGCTGCGAAACCACCTTCGCTCGGTGCACGCCGTTGCGCTGGTCAACCTGGCGGAGGTCACCAGCGGGACGGCAATGCTCACCGCCCTTCCTCCCGGCGTGCGTGGCATCGTCACGGCGCTCGAGATCACGTATGTCAAGAAAGCGCGCGGTCTGCTGACCGCGACGACCGAGTGCGTGGTCGATCCGGTGACGGAGCAGCGCGACCAGCAGGTCGAAGCAGTGATCCACGACGCCGCCGGCGACGAGGTCGCACGCGCGCGGGTGCTGTGGCGCCTCTCCCCTCCCGGATCGCGCAGCGCATGAGCACCCCGTCGCAGGAGGTGCCGCACATCCCGACGCGATTGACGGAGCAGGTGGGCATCCGTATCCCCGTCATCTGCGGCCCGATGTACCCGTGCAGCAATCCCGAACTGGTCGCGGCGGTGTCGAGGGCGGGCGGCATCGGCGTCGTGCAGCCAGTCTCGCTCACCTGGGTGCACAAGCACGACTTCCGCGAGGGGCTGCGGCTGATCCGCTCGATCACTCCCGAGCCGATCGGGGTCAACGCACTGATCGAGAAGTCGAGCGAGCGATACCGGCAGCGGCTCGAGCAGTGGGTCGAGATCGCGCTCGAGGAGGGGGTTCGCTTCTTCGTCACCTCGCTGGGAAACCCCCGGTGGGTGGTAGATCGCGTCTCCCCGGCCGGCGGCATCGTGTATCACGACGTCACCGAGCGAAAGTGGGCGCAGAAGGGAGTGGACGGTGGAGTGCACGGGTTGATCGCCGTCAATCGCAACGCGGGTGGCCACGCCGGGGCCCGGGATCCTCGAGCGCTCCTCGACGAGGTCGCCGACCTCGGACTGCCGGTGGTATGTGCCGGCGGGATCGGGGACGCACCGCAGTTCGTCGATGCCCTGCGGATGGGCTACGCGGGCGCGCAGCTCGGGACGCGCTTCATCGCGACGCCGGAGTGCCTTGCGCACCCGGACTACAAGGCGGCGATCGTGCGCGCCCGCGCCGAGGACGTGGTGCTCACCGAGCGGCTCACCGGCGTGCCGGTCGCCGTGCTGAAGAATCCCTACATCGAGCGGATCGGGACCCGGGCTGGGCCGCTGGCGCGGGCGTTGCTCAGGCATCCCCGGGCAAAGCACTGGATGCGGATGGCCTACACCCTTCGCTCCGCGTGGTCGCTGCGCAAGTCGCTCAACCAGTCGGAGGGCGACCGTGACTACTGGCAGGCAGGACGCAGCGTCGAGCACATCGACCGCGTCGAGCCGGCCGGCACCATCGTGGCCCGCCTGGCGCATGCTGCTGCCGAGGCGGGGCTGGGCGCATAGGCAGGTCTCTCACGCGAGGTCGAAATGAAGGTCGCTGGCCTGATCCTGCTCCTCGCCGTTGCCGCGGTCTTCCTGCTGCTCGGCTTTCGCTACCTTGTGCGCGGCACGCCGATCCGGCGGATCCGCGGCGGCGCGCGCTCCGGTGAAGCGCCCGCGATCGACGGCGAGCACTTTACCTCGACGCTCGAGCTGCTGACCCGCGTGGACCTGCTCCGCGGCCACACCGCCCGGTTCTCCACGTGCGGCGACAACACCTTCCCGCAGCTCTGGGACGACCTGCGCGGTGCGCAGACGTCGATCACGATGCAGATGTACTACGCGAACAAGGGAAAGGTCGCCGACCAGCTCCAGCAGATCCTCGTCGAACGGGCCCGCGCTGGGGTGAAGGTGCTCTTCCTCCGCGACGCGTTCGGTGCGTCGGGAGTGCCGCAGGAGTACTTCGACGTGATGTCGGATGCGGGCGTCGAGGTGGCCATCTTCCGCCCCTTCGAGTGGTACTCGATCGAGAAGGCGTACGCCCGGTCGCACATCCGGGTGGTCACCGTCGATGCCAAGATCGGCTGGACGGGCGGCTTCGGGATCGACGACAAGTGGCTCGGCGACGGCCGCACGGCTGACCAGTGGCGTGACACCACGGCCCGCTTCACCGGTCCCGCGGTGGCCCAGCTCCAGGCAACCTTCGCGGCCGGCTGGGCCGAAGCGACGGGGCAGTTGCTCACCGGGCGGACGTTCTTTCCGCAGGATCCCGATGCCGGGACCGACAACAAGCAGGATCCCGCGGCGCCGATGCGGGCGGGACTGCTGCACGCCGCCCCGACGGTCGGCAGTACTCCCGCCGAGCGATTCCTCGCCCTCACGATCGGCGCGGCTCAGGAGCGCCTCTGGATCACCAACGCCTACTTCGTCCCCGACCTCGACTTCGTCGGCCTCCTCACCCATGCCGCCGAGCGCGGGACCGACGTGCGCGTGCTCGTGCCGCGGGTCACCGACTCGAAGACGGTGTACTTCGCCGGGCAGCAGACCTACGGGCAGCTCGCCGAGGCGGGGGTGAAGATCTACGAATACCTGCCGACGATGCTCCACGCCAAGACGATCGTCGGCGACCGGTGCTTCTCGGGCATCGGCACGATGAACTTCGACAACCGCTCGATGTCATTCAACGACGAGTCGATGTTCCTCGTGTACGACGACGACTTCAACGACCGGCTCGCGAACCTCTTCCTCGCCGACCTGGAGCTCTCCGAGCAGTACACGTTGACCATGTGGCGGCAGCGGCCGTGGTGGATGCGGCACGCGAGCAAGATGGCGTACTCGCTGCGGAGAGTGCTGTAAGCCCGATCGCACTGTAAGTGGCGTACGGCATTCGCCCAATCGAGCGCGATCGATTCTGAACCGGAGTACGACATTCGCCCTATCGATCGCCCCCGATTCCGGCCTGTCGTACGCCCGCTCGGCAGTTCAAGTGCTTCCAAACCCGCCCACCCGGTCGGTGCTCACCGCCACCTCCGCGCGCTCCCACTCGAGCACGGCGTAGCGCGCGAAGACCACCTGCGCGATGCGCTCGCCATGCGTGATGTGCATCGGCGCATCGGTCCCATTGCGGACGATCACCATCCACTCGTCCGGGAAGTCGGCGTCGATCGTGCCCGGGGCATTGGGAATCTCGAGTCCCTTCCTGAAGCTCGTCCCGCTGCGCGGGCGCACCTGCGCCTCGAATCCACTGGGCAGCTGCGCCTTGAACCCGAGGGGGATGAGGGCGCGCTCGCCCGGCTCGAGCGTCACGCGCCACTCGCCATCGGACACGGCGGCTGGGCGCGGGGTGACGCCGCCCGCCGTCGCAACGCGCGCCTCGCCACCACGCAGGTAGGCGGCGAGGTCATAGCCGGCAGACCCTTCCGTGGCGCGCCGCGGCACGGCGACGTCGTCGTGCAGCGGGTGAAACCGGATCGTCAGCGTTGTCAGATCGGACACATCGAACTCGGCAGTTGAGGCGTGGTGCAATCTCGCGGGGGCCTGCCGGAGACGGAAGCGACGGTGCGCACCGCTGCGTAACGTTTCGGCGTGACCGGCGTATACCTTGAATCGGTTGCCGCACGTCGTCGCCTTGCCCCGCGAAGGAGCCTGCTCATGCTGTCCCGCGCCATCGTTCCCATCCTGCTCGTCCTCGGCACTGCCTCGCTGCCGCTCGGCGCGCAGGAGTTTCGCTACACCCCGGGCACGGCGCAGTACCGCGCCTCGGTGGTGACGAAGATGACGCGCGACATCGGAGGGCAGCGGATGGAGGACGAGATCACCCAGCTGCAACGCCTGACGGTCGGCCTGTTCGCCGACGCGGGGGACACGCTGCGCATCGGGGTGACGGTGGACTCGGCGGCGGTGGCGACGCGGAGCGCCGGCCCGCAGGACGTGAGCCCCCTCGTGGGAC
>JACDHQ010000011.1 GCA_013820975.1 Gemmatimonadaceae bacterium | reverse complement strand
CCCCTCTGAATTGCGGGGCAAAAAGCCGTGGACGATCTTGGGCGCCGCAGGATCGCTGGTATCCATCCCGTGCACGCCGAGGTAGGTCCATACGGGCGTGAGGCTGCCGAACATCTTGTGGCCCGTGAAGCGGTACCCGCCGTCCACACGCTCCGCCTGGGTCGTCGAGAGGAGCAGGGGGATGTCGTTGCCGCTCTCGGCATGGCCGGCGGCAAAGATCTGCCCGCGCATCGCCTCTTCCAGGACCCACTGCATCGAATGATCACCGGCTCGCCAGAGGTCCGCCGCGCATCCCAGCCAGTACAGGTGCATGTTCAGCGCGAGGGCCGTCGGCGCGGCATAGTAGGCAAGGCGCCGCTGCTCGCGCGCGAGCTCCGCGAGGGTCAGCCCCGCACCGCCGAGTTCCACCGGGACCGGCAAGGTGAGGTATCCTGCCTGCTGCAGGTCCTGGAAATCCTCGGTGAAGAAGCTGTTGTCGCGGTCGTAGTCCGGGGCGCGTTCGTGGCACCGGATGAGGATTTCGTCGGTCAGCACCGACTGGGCGCGACCAGCGGGAGCGGCGGTCATCGTCATGACGGACCTCGAATCGGAGGGGGCCTGGAGAGGGGTGCCCGCGGCGGACCGCGGGCGGACTTCTATATAAGAGGCGGAAAACCCCGCTCCCGGGGCTCATCGTCCGGCGGGCGGCCACTCGCTCACTCGTGCCGGATCGCGTCGATCGGTGAGAGGCGGCTCGCCCGGATCGCCGGATAGGTCCCGAACACCAGTCCCACGACGACGGCGGCCACCGAGGCAACGAGCAGCGTGCTGAGCGAGAACGATGCGTAGATGCGCGCCTCCGACATCCTCCGCATCATCGCGGTCGCCCCGACCGCACCGGCAAGGCCGATGGCAAGTCCGATCGCGGCGCCGAGCGCCGTGATGGCCACCGACTCCGAGAGGAACTGCACGAGGATGTCGCGGCGCCGTGCCCCGGCCGCGCGGCGGATGCCGATCTCGCGCGTCCGCTCTGCCACCGCCGCGAGCAGCACGTTCATGATGCCGATGCCGCCGACGAGCAGCGAGATGCCCGTGATCGCCCCCATGAACAGCTTGAAGAGGAGGATGCCCTGCGTCACCTGCTCCACCCGCCGCTCGTTCGTCTGCACGCGCACGCGATTCCGCCAGTCGGGATGGGCCTGCAGCAGCGCGGCCTCGATCGCATCGCGCGTGCGCAGCACGGCCTCCGCGCTGTCCACGATTGCGACGAGCATCGGGATGCGCGCGCTGCGGGACGGCACCATCGCCTGCGACGCGAGTGCGAAGGGCACGTGGATGGTCGGCTCCTCGCTGGCCGTCACCCCGACGACCTGGAACGCCTGCGCCTGCAGGACGATGGTGTCTCCGACGAGCGCACCCCGAATCCCGCCCGGTACGATCCGCGCCGCGGCGGCCGCGCTGACGACCGCGAGCGGTGCATCCCCCGCTAGCTCGGCGGCCGAGAGCCGCCGCCCGTGCGTCACCACCATGCGGGCGGCCTGCGACTCGCCCGCGAGCGCGCCCTGCACATAGGCACCGCGTGCCGTGACCGAGTCGGCGTGCCGCACCAGCGCCGAGCCGTCGACGGTGAGCACCGTCTCGCGCACGCCCTCCAGGCGATCGACGAGCGCAGCGTCGGATGGCGTGAGCTGCGGCGCCGTGCTGTCCGGGACGAACACGCCATCCACCTGGCGCCCCGCGAGCGCCGAGACCGTGACCGCCTGGAGCGAGGTGGTCTGCTCGATCTGGTCGCGCGTGTAGCGCTCCATGCCGTCGCCAAGGGAGAGCACCGCGACGAGCGACGCGACGCCCATCACGACGCCGAGCGTCGAGAGGGCGGTACGGAGCAGGTTGCTGCGGAGGGTCTGGAAGCCGACCCGGATGGATGGGAGGATCACGTCGGTGTCGCCGGTGAAAGGGTGCGATGCACCCTACGGTCGCGCACGCTCGCACGTTTCTGTCCCCTTGGACTTCAGTGCGCCGGGTTTGGGCTTTCGGCTCTGGGCCCTCGCTTGGCCCCGAAGCGCACCCACGCCGGCGGCTGGTAGGCGCAGAGCGGGTCCGACGCGAGCGCGTCGCCCGTCATCGCGTAGGCACGCGCACGCGAACCGCCGCACACGCTGCGGAACTCGCACATGCCGCACTTGCCCTTGAGCTGGTCGCGGTCGCGCAGCGACCGAAAGAGCGGGTGCGTGCGATACACCTCCACCAGGTCGTCGGTGCGCACGTTGCCCGCGCTCACTGGCATGAAGCCCGAGGGGTAGATCTCCCCGCGGTGGCTGACGAACACGAAGCCGTCGCCGTCGTTCACCCCCTTCGCACGGCCGACGCCGTCGCGCAGGCTGAAGCCGATTCCCGCCGTGAGCGGGATCGGTGTCTCCGCGCGGTCGCCGCTCCGCCGCTCCGCGCGCTGCCGCTGCATGATCACGCGGCGGTAGTGCGGCGCCGCCGTCGTCTTGATGTCGAACGGTGCCGTGGCGGACAGGTCGTAAAGGCGGTTGAACACGCGCTCGAACTCCCCGGCCGTCGCCAGGTCCTCGACCCGCGCACGACCGGTGGGCACGATGAAGAACACCGACCAGAGCGCGATCCCCAGCCGCTCCATCAGCGTGATCAGCGCCTCGAGGTCGTCGACGTTGTGGCTGGAGATCGTCGTGTTGATCTGTGTGGAGATGCCGAGCGCGCGCGCGGTCTCGAGCATCCGGATCGTCCAGTCGAACGAGCCCGGCACGCCGCGGAAGCCGTCGTGCTGCGCCGCCGTCGCACCGTCGAGGCTCACGGCGAGCCGCGAGAGGCCGGCCTCGGAGAGCGACTCCAGCACCTCGGGCGTCATCAGCGGCGTGCCCGACGGCGTCATCGCCATGCGCAGGCCGATGCTGGCGCCGTAGCGCACGAGTTCCACCGTGTCGTCGCGCTTGAGCGGGTCGCCGCCGGTGAGCACGAAGAGCGGCCGCCCGAACCCGCGCACGGTGTCCAGCAGGCGTCGCGCCTCGCCCGTGCTCAGCTCGCGCGGATCGCGCCGCGCGATCGCCGATGCGCGGCAATGGAGGCAGGCGAGGTCGCACGCGCGAGTCGTCTCCCAGATCACCAAAAAGGGCGTCTGGTCGAAGTCGATCGCGGCGAGGTCAGGGCGTGCGGTCATGGTCGGTGAGGTGGTGGGGAAGGAGCGATCAGCCCCGGGCGAGACGCACCGCGGCAAGCAGCAGCACGAGGCCGACGAGGGC
Organism: Gemmatimonadaceae bacterium; assembly: GCA_013820975.1. Classification (GTDB taxonomy): domain Bacteria; phylum Gemmatimonadota; class Gemmatimonadetes; order Gemmatimonadales; family Gemmatimonadaceae; genus JACDHQ01. The sequence goes on along the minus strand of JACDHQ010000011.1, from coordinate 9,722 downwards.
GTTGACCCGGGCCAGCACCGAGGCGCGACGCCGCATCGCGGCGGCTGCGCGAGAGCCGGGGATGGCACGACTTGCCGCGGGCCCGTGGATGAAGTCGTGTACGAAGCTGACGGTGAGCATGAACAGCACGGCGGCCAGCTTGACGCCGAGGGCGGTGCCCGCGGTGGTGGCCCAGAAGTCGGGGTCGCCCAGCACCCCTTCCCAGTGCAGCAGCCCGCGCACGCGGAGCATGAGCGTCCCCGTGGTCGCGAGCGCCGCGATCGCAATCCACCCAACCGTGCGAAACCGGACTCCCAACTCGTTGAAGAGCTGCTGCCGCAGCACCGGCGGCTCGACCCGGCGGAGCACCGGTGCGCCGACGAGCCCGAGAAAGAACATCCCGCCCAGCCATACGAGGGCCGCAAGCACGTGGATGGTGACGAGCGTGTAGTAGTAGCCGCTCATCGTGCTGCCGTCGTTTCATCGGCGTGCCACGCCAGCACCACCGCGCAAAGCAGCAGCGCCGCGCCCCCCTGATGTGCCACTCCCAGCGTGATCGGCACCGCGAGCAGCAGGGTTGCAATGCCGAGCACCAGCTGCAGCACCGCCATCCCGGCCACGAGGTGCATCCGCCGCACGAGCCGCGCATTGCCGCGCTCCCGGATGAGCGCCCACGCCGCCAGCACGGCGACGACGGTCAGGACCGCCAGGACACGGTGGTTGAACTGCACGGCCGCGGGATTCTCGAAGCTGTTGATCCACCCGGGCGCCAGCTGCGTGTACCCGGGCGGAACGATGCTTCCCGCCATCAGCGGGAACGTGTTGAAGATCCTCCCCGCACGCAGTCCCGCGACGAGCGCGCCAGTCCCCGACGTGATGAACACGAGACCGGCGAGCATCGGCAGCAGCCGCGATCGCCCGCCCGTTGCCGCACGCTGCCGCCGCCCCTCGAGCAGGTCGGCGGCAGTCCACACGGTGAGTGCCAGCATCGCGAAGGCGAACAGCAGGTGCGCCGCGAGCCGGTACTGGCTCACCTCCGTGCGTCCGCTCAACCCACTCGACACCATCCACCATCCCATCGCCGCCTGGCCGAGCAGCATCGCCAGCAGCAGGTACGAACGGCGCAGTGCGAACCGCGGGAGGCGCCGCCGCACGGCGAACCACGCGAGCGGCACGACGAAGGCGAGCCCCACCAGCCGCGCGGCGAGCCGGTGTCCGTACTCCCAGAGATAGATCTGCTTGAATGCCCCGAGCGACATGCCGGCGTTCAGCTGCTGGTACTGCGGGATCTGCCGGTACTTCGCGAGCGCCGCCTCCCACTGCGCGTCCGTGAGCGGCGGGATCACGCCGCTCACCGGGTTCCACTCGGTGATCGAGAGCCCGCTCTCGGTGAGGCGCGTGGCACCGCCAACGAGGATCATCACGAACACCATCACGGCGAATGCCGCGAGCCAGAATCCTGCTGCCCGGCTGTCGTCCGGCGAAGCGAGGCTGTGGGTGACCTGCCGATCAATCACCCGGCGGTTGGCACTCAATGCTGCAGTCGGAGTCATCATCAATCCTTTCGCACCGCACGCAGGCGGTGGGTTGTCCTGTCGTATGTCACCAGCATCACCTCGCGTGGCGCGAGCGTGACGGTCTCGGTCAGCACGATGGCGGGCGGGATTTCATCGGCCTGGCGGCGGCTGCGTCCCACCTCGTCGCGGCTTGCCAGTTCGCCAGCGGTCGCGCCGCTATCCGCCACCTGCCCCGGAGCCGCGGTGGCAGAATCACTGCGCGTGACGCGTATCTCGAACGTCGACGTCCCGCTCGGCACGCGCAGCTCCCGGTGGTGGTAGAGCTGCCGGTCGTTCCGCAGCCCACCGCCCCGGAGGTGGTCGGTCGCGAGCACGTGACCGTTGCGGAGGACGTCGACACGGTACCGTGCCGTCACTCCTTCGCATACCACCTGCTGCCGCATGTGCGCGGGCAGTGCCGCCAGCTCGTCATCGCCCAGCGTGCGGCAGTGCTCGATGCGCTCGGGACGGGCCGTCCAGGCGAGGCGCACCATCGCCTCGTCGGAGTCGTTGACACGTAGCATCAGCCGCGATGCGAGCGTCATCACCGCAGTCACGATCAGCGCGACGACGATGCCCATGATGCGGCGTACCGCGATGCGCGGCGTCATGCGTCCTCCTGTGCCGGCACCGGCTCGCACTCCATCTCGATCTCGACCACCACTTCCACTGGTGCGTCATCCAGTGCCGCCAGCCGAGCCGCGAACTGCTCGAATGCCGCGATGGCGGCCGCCGGGTCGGTCGCGCCAGCATCGGCCACCCCCACCCGGCGCCGGTCCACGCGCGGCTTGAGCTCCGCCTCGCGATCGTGGTACATGCGCTCCACGACCCACGTGGGCCCTTCACGATTCCAGCAGTCGCGCGGCGGACAGGTGAGGACCAGCACGCCGCCAGCGCCGCCGCGGACGAGGAACTCGATCACCGACGTGTGCACGCTGCCCGCGCAGTCCACCGGGTGGAGCGTCGCGCCCCGCGCCTCGAGCTGGGCGCCCCAGCCGCGCGCACTGCGCGCACAGCAGACCACCACCGGAGCCCCGCGCGGAACCTGCCCCTCGGCGAGGAACGCCCGGATTTCCGCCAGCTGGTCGCGGCCGGTCCGGCCGGCTGGTCCCACGGCCATTGGCGCGCATGAACCCGCGCAGATGCCGCAGCTCACGCATCGGTCGGGATCCACCCGCGCCATCTCGAGCGAACGCCCCGCGGGCTCGCGCGGAATCATCGTGATCGCATCGAATGGACAGTCGATCGCACACTGCGTGCACCCGGTGCACACCGACTCGTCTACCACCGACGGCGGGGGCACGGCAGTTCCACGCCGCCGGGTGAGCATCGGCACCAGCGTGAGCGCCGCGCCCGACGCCGCGAGCAGCGTGAGCGCCACGCCCGCCGGCAACCGCGTCGTCAGCGGGAGCCAGAACCCGTAGAAGATGTCGGTCTCCACGCTCGCCGGCAGCCGGAACGGATTCGCCTCGGGCTGCATCCCCAGTGGCCAGAGCACTGCCGCCCCGACGAGCAGCCCCACGATCACGATCGTCACGCGACGGGGCGGGAACATGGTGGGGCGCGCCAGCCGCGACACGTGCAGCCAGAACAGCAGTCCCATTCCCAGCGGGATCGCGATGTGCGCGAAGAGGTTGAGGAAGAAGAAGGGGCCGAGCAGCGACTCGTCGCCGGCGAACGCGCGGCTGATCGGCTCCGAGAGGATCGGGAGGCTGTCGAGCAGCCGCGCCCCCTCGTGCGCGACCTGGTACCCGAAGGCGTCCCACACCATCACGTAGCCGGTGAGGCCGCACAGGTACAACAGGGCGACGAGGAACACGCCGCTCACCCACGCGATCACACGCGGCCCCCAGCTGCGCGCCTGGGCGAACATGCGCAGCCCATGGACGGCCACGGCCACGATCACCCAGTCGCTCGCGAACCGGTGCACGCCGCGCGTCCAACGTCCCACCCACGGGTCCGCGGTGATGCGCGCGACCGAGTCGTACGGCGCGCCTACTCTATAGAAGAGGAGCAGCCAGAGCCCGGTGACGATCAATACCCCGAGCAGCGCGACGGCGATGGCGCCGCTCTGGTGGAGCGGATTCCATCGTGAGCCGTAGAGCCGGGCGGCGGCTCCGTCGGCAACGTTCAACGCCCGGAGCGCCAGGCGCTCCGCGGGGCGTGCGGAAATGGCCATCGGGAGAGGGTGGGAGGAATCGCCCCGACGCGAGGGGACGCCAGCAACGTAGGGCCGGGCTACTTCGCACCCTGTCGGGGATGTACCGCATAAAGACATGGGAAACTCCGGACGCCCCGTTCAGCCGCGCAGCCGTAGCATCGGTCACCCTCCCGCATCCCATTCTCTCTTTCTCCGGGAACCCCCATGTCCGATCCGACGCTCGACGACTCGGTCCCCGAGCCGATCCCGCCCGGCCAGCGCTTCTTCGACAACATCCCCCTCCTGCTCGGCCTCGGCCTCCTCGTGATGTTCGTGCTCTACACGGGATGGGGAATGTGGGAAGTGCTCACGCTGCCGCAGGCAACCCTTCCCTGAGGCCCCGCATGCATACCGAGACACATACCGGCCTCGATTCACCGAAGGGCAACTGGTGGAAGCCTGCACACCGCGCCGAGAAGGTGTGGGTGGGCATCGCGTTCGCCTGGTGCATGGTGCTGTTCGCGATGATGCCGCTCTGGCACTGGAAGGGCGGCCAGAATCCGTCGGGCATCCGCCGCAAGGTCGAGCCGGCCGCCTTCATGGCGCGCACGCAGGAGTTCATCCGCGAGTACCGCGTCGGCGACGACCGCGGCATGCCGATCGTCGAGCCGCCCCCCGGATCCGACATCTACCTCATGGGCATGGCGTTTCAGTGGACGCCCATCCTCAAGCTCCAGAAGGGCGCGTCGTACACGCTGCACCTCTCGGCGCTCGATGTGAACCATGGCTTCTCCCTCTTCCCGGTCAACGTGAACTTCCAGGTCGTGCCCGGCTACGACTACGGGCTGCGCATCACCCCGAACAGCTCGGGTGACTACCGCATCATCTGCAACGAATTCTGCGGGATCGGCCACCACCTCATGGTTGGCCGCGTGATCGTCGTGGATCCCCCGGTGACGGCGATGACGACCCCTGGAGGTGGCGAGTGAACCCCGATTCGATGCCTCCGGCCGGCTCGCGTGCCGCCGCCGCAGCCGCACCGGGCTATCGTCCCGACTCGCAGTCCACCTTCCGCACCTGCCCGGTCACGACGCGGCGCATTCACGACAAGGCCGAGGCGCTCGTCAAGGCCAATGCGGTCACGGCGATCGTGTTCCTGCTCGTGGGAGCCATTGCCGCATTGCTCCTCGTGCTCACGCGGTGGCAGGCGGTGCACCTGCTGTCGGCGACCTGGTATTACCGGCTGCTCGGCGTGCATGCGATGAGCATGCTGATCTTCTTCATCATCTTCTTCGAGATGGCGGTGCTGCACTTCGCGAGCACCGCGCTCCTCAACGCCCGGAACGCGGCGCCGAAGCTGTCCTGGGCCGGCTTCGGCCTCATGCTGGGCGGCGCGCTGATGGTCGAGTGGAAGATGTGGGCCGGGAAGGCCGACGTGCTGTTCACCTCGTACGTCCCGCTGCGTGCCGACCCGCTCTTCTATCTCGGCGTCATCCTGTTCGCCGTGGGCGCGCTCGTGGTGACGTTCATCTTCTTCGCCAACCTTGCGGTGGCGAAGAAGGAGCGGACGTACGAGGGGTCGCTGCCGCTGGTGGTCTACGGTGCGGCGACGGCGGCGATCATCGCCGTCATCACGCTGCTGCACGGCGCGGCCATCTACATCCCGACCTTCCTCTGGTCGCTCGGCCTGATGGAGGTGGACCCGCAGGTCTACCGGCTCATCTGGTGGGGGCTGGGGCACTCGTCACAGCAGATCAACGTCGCGGCGATGGTCGCGATCTGGTACATGCTCGGCGCGCTGACGATCGGCGCCGTGGTGCTGAACGAGAAGATCAGCCGCTCGGCGTTCGTGCTCTACATCCTGTTCATTTCCATGGCATCCGCGCATCATCTCCTCGTGGATCCGGGGATGGGGCCGGCGTGGAAGATCGTGAACACGAGCTACTTCATGTACATGGCGGTGCTCGCGTCGATGATCCACGGGTTCACCGTGCCCGCGGGCATGGAGCTGGGCATGCGGCTGCGCGGGTACACCAACGGCATGTTCGAGTGGCTGCGGAAGGCGCCGTGGGGTGATCCCGGCTTCAGCTCGCTCGTGCTCTCGGTCGTGGTGTTCGGCTTCGTCGGCGGCATCACCGGTGTGACCATCGGCACCGAGCAGATCAACATCATCGTGCACAACACCCTCCGGTCGCCTGGGCACTTCCACGCCACCGTGGTCAGCGGCACCGCCATGGCGTTCATGGGCGCCACGTACTACCTGATCCCGCTCGTCTTCCAGAAGCGGGTGGCGCTCTGGCCGCTGGCGAGGATCCAGCCGTACATCTTTGCCGGCGGCATGTTCATCTTCACCATCTCGATGACGGCGGCCGGCTACTTCGGCGTTCCGCGACGCCACTGGGACATCACCTTCGCGGGCGCGCCGTACTCGGTGCCCTTCAACCCGATCGTGGACTTCCTCCTGGCGCTCGTCGCGCTCGGCGGCGTGATCGCGGCGACCGGCGCATTCATCTTCGTCGCCATCTCCGTGAAGTCGGTGTTCTTCGGCACCGCGCTCGGCGAGATCACGAAGGGCACCGCGATGGTGGGCGTACCGCGCGGGATCACGCATCCGCCGACGCACGCGACAGACGTCGATGCCCGCAACGCGGCGCTGCACGATCCGGCTCGCGGCCTCATGGGCCCGGCGCCTGGCACGATCGTGCTTGTGATGATCTTCCTGGCCGTGTTCGCGCTCTACTTCTTCAGCAACTGGAAGATCCTCAGCTTCCTCTGGAAGATCGGCTGATGTCGCGGATCCGAGAACACGCTGCCGTGGGCACGCTGGCCGTGATCATCGCGATCACGGCCAGCTGGTGGGCGCTCGCGCTCTGGCCCACCGCCGACACGGCGCCGGAGTGGCTGATTCGCACACGGGACACCTGCTTCGGCACCGCCGAGACGGGGCTGCCCGATGCCGGTGGGTGGATGGTGATGACGGGGCCGCCGCTGAGCATGCTGCTGGTGCTGTTCGCCGGCTGGGGGCGTGACGTGACGGCGGGGATCCGGCGGATGGGGGAGGGGGTAACGGGGCAGCTCGCGCTCGGCAGCGTGGCAGCGTTGCTCGCCGTCGGGATGCTCGGTGTCAGCGTGCGGGTGCGGGTGGCCGATGCACGGCCATTCGCCTCGTCCCGGACCGAGGCGGTTGCCGGCCAGCTCAACCGGCTGAACGACAAGCCGAAGGCCCTGACGCTCGTGGACCAGCGGGGCGACACCGTGTCGCTCGCGCAGTTCGCGGGGCGCCCGGTGATCGTCACGTTCGCGTACGCCAACTGCCACACCATCTGTCCTGTCATCGTGAACGAGGTGATGAGTGCGCGTGACAAGCTGGTGATGCAGGATCCCGTGGTGCTCATCGTGACGCTCGATCCCTGGCGTGACACGCCAAGCCGGCTGCCGTCGATCGCGACGCGCTGGGGACTCACGGGCGATGCGTACGTGCTCAGTGGTACGCCAGAGACCGTCGAGCGCGTGCTGAGCGGGTGGCGGATTCCGCGGGCGCGGAACGAGAAGACGGGGGACCTGACGCATCCGTCGCTGGTGTACGTCGTGACGCCGGACGGCAGGATCGCCTATGCGATCACCGGGTCGGAGCCGGTGATCAGGGCGGCGGTGGAAGCGCTCTGAGTCGTCTGGGCGCGCGGGCCGTTGCCGCCGCATGATTGTTGCGGACCCAGGACGGCTCGCCGCGGCCCGCGCAACGCGCGTCCGGTGACCGCAACCAACGGGGGAAGTGACATGCGCGGATTCGAGGGAAAGGTGGCGATCGTCACCGGTGGCGGCTCCGGACTCGGCGAGGCGATCGCGAAGTCACTCGCGGAGCGAAAGGTCAAGGTCGTCATCTCCGACATCAACCTCGAGGGCGCCGAGCGGGTCGCGAGCGAGATTGCGGGCGCGGGCGGGACCGCGAGTGCCGTGAAGCAGGACACCGCGAAGCCAGACGAGAGCGAGCGGGTGGTCGCGCATGCGGTGAGCACGTACGGCGCGCTCCACTACGCCGTGAACAACGCTGGCATCGGCGGCGCGCAGGCGCCGGCGGGTGAGGTGGACATCGCCGACTGGCAGCGCGTCATCGCCATCAACCTGAACGGCGTGCTGTACGGGATGCGCTACCAGATCCCGGCGATGCTCGAGGCCGGTGCGGCGAAGTGCGCGATCGTGAACATGGCCTCCATCCACGGCATGGTCGCCGCGATCGGCAACGGCGCGTACACGGCCGCCAAGCACGGTGTCGTGGGTCTCACGCGGAACGCCGCCGCCGAATACGGGCCGCAGGGGCTGCGCATCAACTGCGTCGGCCCGGGCTACATCGAGACGCCGTTGCTTGCCGGCCTGCCCCCCGAGCACAAGGCGGGGCTCGTGGCCAAGCATCCCCTCGGGCGGCTGGGGCAGCCCGACGAAGTGGCGCCGCTCGTCTGCTTCCTGCTCTCCGACGAGGCGTCGTTCATCACCGGTGGCTATTACATGGTGGACGGCGGGTACACGACGGTGTGAATGCGGCGATCCGGGCTCACGTCGTCGCGTCGACGACCGCGACCCCGTACGCCCGTAGCGCCTCGTCGGCCGTGACGATCGTGAGTCCCTCGACCAGCGCCTGCGCAACGAGCATGCGATCGAACGGATCGCGGTGCAGCGGGGGAAGCTGGCGCACGGCATCTGCGTGGGCGATCGTCACCGGAAGTTGCGTGAAGCCGTCGAGCTCGAGCTCGCGCGAGATGCTCGATCCCGCCGGCACCTCGAGCTTGCCGATTGCTGACTTGATGGCGATCTCCCATGCCGACGCGGCACTGAACCGCACGTCGTCGGCACTCGAGACGAGCCGGCGTGCGGCTCGGCCAAGTCGCCGGTCACGCGACTGCCACCACAGCCACGTGTGGGTGTCGAGCAGCAGGCGGCGCGGGGCATACGTCGCCGGGGTTTCCACAACGGCGGCGGCCCGCCGGCGCGGCTTCGCCGGGGTCAGGCGTCGTCCTCCGCCGCCGGCTCGATGTCGCCTTCGAATTGGCGCATGACGTCGTCGGGGAGTGGCACGTCGAAGTCATCCGCCATCCACACCTTGCCCGCCCAGCGTCCCGGCCTCCGCTCGGCGACGCGCAGTGGCACCAGGCGCGCGACAGGCTTGCCTGCGCGCGCGATGATGATCTCCTCGCCATGCTCGGCCCGCTCGACGAGCTCGGAAAGCCGGGTCTTGGCTTCGTAGATGTTGAGCGGCTTCGACATGGAGGAATGCTATGCAAGTTGGTCAAGTTGGTCAAGTTGGTCAAGTTGGTCAAGGTGGTCAGGGTGGTCACGGTGGTCAAGAACGCACCTCCTGTCCTTCGCGAGCGAGTGGGTGTATCGTCTTGCCTGGACGACGGCACGGCTGAGCCACTCGAGTACCGGCGACATCCGAACGGAGATTCTCATGGCCATGGCAATCAGGTTTACGGTGGTGTCGCGCGCAGCACGTGCGCAATCCACGCTGTTTCTTGCAGCCGCTGCTGCATTCCTCTCGGCGGCCACGGCAACGGCGGCTGCGCAGTCCGTCCCGCCGGACTCCGCCATCCTCGCCATCCTCCGCACGCGTGTGGACAGCGGCCGCGCCCCGGGCATCGTCGTCGGCATCGTCGAACAGGGACGGCCACGATTCATCGCCTACGGCACCGCTGGCGACGGGCGGCCGATGAACGACCAGACGATCCTCGAGATCGGCTCGATCTCCAAGACCTTCACCGGCCTGCTGCTGGCGGAGGCGGTCATCCGCGGCGAGGCGCAGCTCGACCAGCCGGTCGTGGAGCTCCTCGGGAACGCCGGCGTCGTGCCCATGCGCGACGGCAAGGCGATCACGCTCGAGCACCTCGCGACCCACCGGTCGGGATTGCCGCGCCTTCCGGCCAACCTCGCGCCGGCGGACGTCGGCGACCCGTATGCCGATTACGACGCGCAGCGGCTGCATGCGTTCCTCGCCAGCCATGCGCTCACCCGCGCACCCGGCGACAGCGCCGAGTACTCCAACCTCGGCACGGGGC
>JACDHQ010000310.1 GCA_013820975.1 Gemmatimonadaceae bacterium | reverse complement strand
ACGACACGGTCGTCGGCGAGCGCGGCTACAAGCTCTCGGGCGGCGAAAAGCAGCGGGTGGCGATCGCCCGGGTGGTCCTGAAGGACCCGCCGATCCTCATCCTCGACGAGGCGACGAGCGCGCTCGACACCGAGAGCGAGCGACTGGTGCAGGAGGCCGTCGAGCGGCTGCTCGCCGGGCGCACGGTCTTCGTGATCGCCCACCGGCTCTCCACCATCCGCCACGCCGACCAGATCCTCGTGCTCGACCGCGGACACGTCGTCGAGCGCGGCACGCATGACGAGTTGCTCGCGCGCCGCGGCAGCTATCACCGGCTGCATTCCCTGCAGTTCCAGGATGGTCAGGCGCACGTTGCCGCCGCCGGAGCTGATGCATGACGATCGGCCCGTCCCGACGCCCGACGCTCGACCGCCGACGCCCGACGCCCGACCCCCGACCCCCGACCGTAGTATTGACCTCCGTCTCCGGACCATAGCCAGTGCGTGTCCTGTTCTTCGACTCATCCGACGACGTCGCCGGCTCGGCCCGCGCATTCCTGAGCGCGGCTCGTGCGCTCGCCAGGCGCGAGCACGCGGTCACCCTCGCGTGCTCCGCGAGCAGCGAGATGGAGGCCCTCGCCACCGCGGCCGGCGTCCACGTCGTCCCGGTCCCCCGCGACGGCAGCACTGCTGGCGACGCATGGCGGCTCCGTGAGGTGCTCAAGGAAAAGTTCATCGAGGCGGCATTCGTGCAGTCCGAGCGCGACCAGTTGGCCGTCGCCAGCGCGATGCGCCTTGCCGAGCGCGGGGCAGTGATTCGCCGCATCGGCGCCGGCGCAGGGTTCGAGAGCAGCCGGACGGGCCGCTTCGCCTCGATGATGGCGACGGCACGCGTCATGTTCAGCAGCGAGGCCGAGGCGGAGGCCGCCCGACGCAACGGCCTGAAGCTGCCGGCGGTCGTCGCCCCCCTCGGTGTCGACGTCGCCGACTACGAGGCCGTGGAGCCGCTCACCCGCAAGGCCCTGCGGATTCACGAGAGCGGGGGACTGATCGCCTGCGTCTACGAGCCGAGCGCGCGCGGCCGGCTCATCACGGCGATGCGCGCGATGGCGCTCCTCGCCCCCCGGCACCCGCACCTGCATCTGGCGATCGTCGGACGTGGCTCCGAGGACCAGGAGCTGAAGATGCACGCAGCCGCCCTCGGGATCACCGGCGTCGTCTCGCATCTCGGCCTGTCGGTCGATCCGCGCGCCCTGGTCGCCGCCGCCGACCTCGTGTGGGTCGCCGCGAACTGCGATGCGGCCGCCTTCGGCTACCTCGACGCAATGGCATTGCGCAAGGCGGTCATCGCCGATCGCGGCCCGCTCGCAGCGCACTACGTCGCCGACGGCATCACCGGCTGCCTGGTGCCCCCCGCCGACAGTGCGGAGACCGCGGCGCTCGTCGCGTCGTTCCTCGCGCGCGACGAGCTGCGGCAGGCGATGGGCAACGCCGCGCGCGCGCGGGTCGCACGGGAGTTCCGTGAGGAGGTGATGGCGGAAGGGTTCGAGCGCGCCGCGCAGGCGGCGGGCGACCGCGCGACGTGGGCAGGCACCTGAGGGAGGCCGCCGAGTACATTCTCCTTCGGAGCGTCACCGGCGTCCTCAACCGGCTGTCATTCCGCCGGGCCGGTGCCGTCGGAGAGTGGATAGGCCGGCTCGGCTATCACCCCGTGGGCATCCGCCGCGACGTCGTGGTCCGCCACATCAGGGCGGCGTTTCCGGACTGGCCCCCCGAGGAGGTCGAGCGGGTCGCGCGCGCGGCATACGGCAGTCTCGGGCGGACGACGATCGAGGCGGCCGTGATCTCCAGCGGCCGACCCGGGGAGGTCCTCGACCACTTCGAGGGGGCTGACGGATGGGAGTACGTCGAGCAGGCGCGCGCCGCCGGCCGCGGCCTCATCATCGTCACGGGGCATCTCGGCAACTGGGAGCTCGGCGGCGCGTATGTCATCGCGCGCGGCGTTCCCGTCGATGCCGTGGCCCGGCACATGGCGAATCCCCATGTCGATGGCTACTTCACTCGTGCCCGGGAGCGCGCTGGGGCGCGGATCATCCACGATGAGCGCGCGGTGCGCGAGGTCCCGCGGGCGATCAGGGACAATCGCGCGGTCGCCATGCTGTTCGACCAGGGCGCCGTGGGTCTCGCGTCCACGTGGGTGAAGTTCTTCGGGCGCTATGCGAAGACCCCCCGCGGGCCGGCGACGTTCGCCCTCCGCCTCAAGGCCCCGGTCGTCTTCATGGCGGCGGTTCGCCAGCCGAGCGGGCGCTATCGCCTCATCATGGAACCGATCTCATCCGAGTCCACCGGCGATCGCGAAGCCGACATCGACCGGATCGTTGCCGAGTACACCGACGCGCTGGAACGGTGGGTGCGAAGGTACCCGGAGCAATATTTTTGGCATCACCGGCGCTGGAAGCATCAGCGGCCGGGCACCCCGCCGGAACTGGGAGAGCCCTGATGAGTCGTACGACCGAGCGGCTGCGCCGCGATCCCCGCGCCTGGTTCGGCCTGAGCGTCGTGCTCCTGATGGTCCTGGCCGCGATCGGCGCCCGCTGGGTGGCGCGCCACGACCCCTTCCTGATCGACCTCGCTGGCCAGTTGCAGGGACCGTCGTGGGAGCACTGGATGGGCACCGACATCCAGGGACGCGACGTCTGGGCCCGCCTCGTGTACGGCGCCCGGGTGTCGCTCGCAGCCGGGATCGTGTCGCAGGGGATTGCCCTGTCGCTCGGCCTCGCCCTCGGGCTCATCGCCGGCTACTACGGCAAGTGGATCGATGAGCTCGTGATGCGCCTGGCCGACGTGACGCTCGCCTTCCCGACGCTGCTCCTGCTGATCGCGATGGTGGCCGCGCTGCAGCCGTCGTTGCCGGTGGTGTTCGTGACGATTGGCGTCGTGGGATGGGCTGGCATGGCCCGCCTCGTCCGTGGCCAGGTGCTCGTCGTGCGGGAGCTCGAGTACGTGCAGGCCGTGCGCGCGCTCGGCGGGCAGGATCTTCGCATCGTCGTGAAGCACGTGCTGCCCGGGGTCATCGCTCCCGTGGTGATTGCGGGGACGCTCGGCATTGCCGGCGCGATCATGGCGGAGTCGTCGCTCTCCTTCCTCGGGCTGGGCGTGCAGCCGCCGACCCCGAGCTGGGGTGCGATGATCGCCGACGGCCGCGACCTGATGCAGCTGCGCCGTGCGCCGTGGACGTCGCTCTTTCCCGGACTCGCCATCGGCATGGCGGTGCTTGGCTTCAACCTCCTCGGCGACGCGCTGCGCGACGCGATGGATCCCCGATCGCAGCGGACGAAGATGCCGATCGCGGGTGCGCCTGCGTCGGTGGGCGCCCAGCGCCCGACGTCGGACGCGCCCGGCATCGCCCCGGCACCGATGTGATGTCGGATATCCGGTGAGCGGATACGACCTCGCCGCCCTTCGTGCCCACGAGTTTGCGTGGGCGGACCGCGGCGAATCGGTCTACCTCAACAGTGCGTCAACCGGACCGCTCCCTCGCCGCACGCTCGATGCGGTGGAGCACGCGCTGTCCCTCCGCGAGCAGCCGGCGCGCTTCCCGGATTCGCTGATCTGGGAGACGCTGGCGACATCGCGCCGTCTCGCGGCAGGGCTCATCGGTGCCGAGCCCGGTGAGATCGCCCTCGGGACCAACACCTCGTACGGCATCAACCTCGCTGCAGCGGCGCTTCCGCTGGGCGAGGGCGATGTGATCGTCGCGCCGGCCGGCGAGTTTCCAGCGAATGTGTACCCGTGGATGGCAGCCGCCGAACGCTGTGGTGCAGCGTATCGTCAGCTGCCAGCGCTCGCCAACGGCGGGGTTGACGAGGCGGCGCTGTGCGCGGCCGTCGCCGACCCGCGCGTCCGCGTGGTCGCGCTCAGCTGGGTGGCGTTCACCGGCGGATATCGCTGTGACCTTGCCGCAATCGGGCGCGCCTGTCGCGAGGCGGGCACCTACTTCGTCGTTGATGCCATCCAGGGGCTCGGCGTGACCGATCTCGATGTCCGGCGATGCAACATCGACATCCTCGCGAGCGGTGCGCAGAAG
>JACDHQ010000309.1 GCA_013820975.1 Gemmatimonadaceae bacterium | reverse complement strand
CTCGTGTCCTCCCACTTCCGTGGCTCCGAAGCAGCCCATGCGGCGTCGGTGACACGGCGCTGATGCTGGTCGTGCGGGGAACCCGAATGGACGATGAGACGATGCACCTCCACCACAACGCCGTTGCGCGTGATGATCCCCTCTTCGTGGCTGTTGGCGTAGAGCGAACGCTCGCGAGCCCAGATGACCGTCCACCCGTGTGCGACCGCAATCCGCTCCGCCTCCGACCAACGACGAGGGTCGAGGAGCACATCGACGTCGCTGTAGTGTCGCTGCCCGACCGAGGCGTACACGAACTCGGCGAGGGGGAATCCTTTGAATAGCAGGCTCTCGATTCCCGCCCGTTGCCACGCGCGCACCAGCGGCAGCAGGGTGGTCCGGTGATGCAGGTGCCGTGCAGCCGCCTTCGCGTACGCCAACCACAACTCTTCACGACTTTCGTCGTCGGACGCGAGTTGGGTATAGGCATACGCCGCCAGATTTGCGGCGTCCAGCACCGGGCGTGGCGGTAGTGGTGACCCGTTGAGCACGTACCGCTCCAACGCTGCACGGCGCTGAGCCCTCATGACAGAATCGCCCACGAGACCGTCTGACGGTGCGAATGCGCCGCCATTTCGCTGCGTCGACGAAGGTTGCGTCGTGCTCATGTGCACCATCATAACGCGGCGCCCCGATCGGCTCCCGATCACGCTTCGCATTCGGCTCCCCCACTGTGGACGGCGTGTGTGAGCTCCCAGACGTGTGGGACCAACACACTATCTCCTAGAACCAGCGATAGGGCTCGCGACGAGTATCATCGGGCGAGATGACGAAGCGACCGACGTTCCACATTGATATTGTCCGTTCGGTCGACCCTCGGAACCATCCAAGTCACGAGCGGCGAAGCATGTGCAGGCTCGGCTGGTGCTTTGCGCTCGCTTGCGTGGTGCTGATCGCTGCGTGTGGCCCCGTCGCCCCTCTCCTGGACCGATGGGCGGGCCCTGACGGAGAATCCGAGCAGATCCGGTTGCTGACGTGCCAAGCCGGTGAACCCTCGCGGGCGGCCCTTGTGTTGAACACGGGCAGGTCTACTATAGATGGCCCGTCACCGCAGTACGCCCACCTCCTGCAGGTGCACGTGAGCCCCGATGGCTCTGACTCAAACGTGGGGAGTTCCGACGCTCCGCTTCGTACACTTCGTGCGGCGGTCGATCGAGCGCTCGTGAGCCGCCAGACGGGTGCGGGCACCCGCATCAACCTCCACAATGGTGTTTACCGGGAAGGTATCGACCGGTTCATCGATTCGAGCGGACAGCTCATCGTGATCGAGGCGGTGAACGTCGGCGAGGCAATCGTCTCAGGTGCCGACGTTTTCGCCGACTGGACATGTAGCAACGGACTTTGCGAGCACCACTGGCCGCATGGCTGGGGTGCCGACCAGAACCCCTGGGAAGGAACCGTACGGATTGGCGAACTTGCGCGGCGCCGGGAAATGGTGGTGGTCGACGGTGTGAACCTCGCTCAGGTGCTCTCGCGCGGAGCACTGGAGCCGGGAGCGTTTTATGTTGATCAGGCTAGTTCCAGGCTCATCGTGCGACCGCCCTCCGGCTCCTCGCTCAACGATAGTTTGGTCGAGGTCGCCGTGAGGCGCCATCTTCTTCGAATGCAGGGGCTCTCCGACTTCGTCATCAGGGGCGTCCGCTTTCAGCATGCAGCGTCGGCGTTCAGGCGGGCCGCTGTCGAAATCGTCGATCAGAACGACGTCACGATCGAAGACAGTTGGTTCGAGTGGAACGGCCAGGTAGGCCTTGCATTGAAGGGCTTCCGCCTCAACATCCGAAACACCGTCATGAACAACAACGGCGCGAGCGGCATTGGCGGCTTCCAAGTGGGCGACGTGCTCCTCGAAGAGAGCGAGACGTCGTTCAACAACTGGCGCGGCCTCCGCGGCGGCTTCACGGGCTGGGATGTCGGCAACAAAATCTTTGCAGCACACCGCGTGATCGTTCGGCGCCACACGGCGATGCACAACGAGTCTCGCGGCCTCTGGTTCGATATTGACATCGTGGATGTGGTCGTCGAAGATTCTGTCCTGAGCGACAATCGACTCGACGGCCTCTTCCTCGAGAAGGCCCAAGGCCCGATCGTCGTGCGCGACAACACGATTTCGTGCAATGGCGAGTCTGGAATCCTTACCTCCGCACTGAACGACTTCCTGCTCGAGCGGAATCGCGTCGAGTTCAATGCGACTGGAGCCGTCAAGATTTCGGGTTCGTTCGACGTGAGGTTCTCCGACTTTGAGACGGGCGAGCGGCTGCTCCTCAATAATTCAGAGTGGACGTGGCGCGACAACGTCTTTTCTGTGGCGGGACGAGCTCCGCTCGTCACCACTACGCATGGCGAAAGTCGCTGGCGTCAGCTGATCGCCACGTCGAATTTTGAAGGAAACAGGTATTTGGCGGGAACCGCGGAGGCATTTCGTCCGCCAGGCGAGCGGCTCACGTTCTCCCAGTGGCAGCGGAGCACGGGTCAGGATCGACGTTCAAGATTCACCGTGATCGCGCCCGGCAGGTGACGCTGGTTGCCGACCGTCCGATTCGATCATCGCGTAAAACGTCTGCCATGCCGCGTCGAAGCGCTCGACGTCGTAGCGCTGCACGGCCGATCGAGCCAGTTCGGCGAGCCGTCTTCGGTCGTCACCTCGCATTGCAAGTAACCGCCGCAGGCCTTCGAGCACCCCCCCCGCATCCGGCGCGATGAGGATAGCCGTTTCACCATCAATTGCGAATTCTTCAATGCCGTGCAGCCGGCTCACTAGACTTGGGAGGCCGGCAGCGGCGGCCTCGAAAGCAACGAGTGAGAACGTTTCATAGCTCGACGGTAGGATGAAGGCGTCGCACGACCAATAGTAGGGACGGCAATCGGCTTGGAAGCCAACGAACTCGAGGCGATCACCAATGCCCAGACTGGCAGCCTTGCCCCGATAGAGGTCGATCAAGTCGTTGGTGCCGCCCACGACGATCACCTTGACGTCGTCGCGACCGAGTCGAGCTAGTGCGGATAGGACGTGCGGGAGGCCCTTGCGCTCAAAATGCCCGAGGGCCACGAAGAGGAGTGCCGTCTCGGTGGGCAACAGGCGTAGCGACGAACGAAACGACGACCGGTCGAAGTCGCTAGGCATCCGCATTGCACTCACGTCGATAGCGTTGGAGATTACCCGGACCTTTGACGTTGCCGTGGAGTAGGTACTAACGATTTCTCGTGCCAACCCCTGCGACGGTGCGACGACATGGTCCACGTGTCGGTATGCGAGGGGTTCGAGCAGCGCGTGGAGCTGGTGGTCGAGCCACCTCGCCACGCCCCGCAGCCCCGCCGGCTTCGTGGTCCTCCAGTGATGCTCCAGGTAGTGTCGGTGGCAGAAGTGGCTGTACATCACGGTGCCTGGAAACGATTTGCTTTCAACCATTTGCACCACATCGAACGTGACGCGATGTCGGACGCGGTACGCCCAGTAGAAGAGCACCGCGAGCACGTGAAACGTCAAGAACAGAACGAAGAGCGGGCGGGTGGGCGCGGGAATTCGTACCCAGGCGATTCGTTCCGGGTCGGGGTTGTCGAACTCGACGGCGAACACGGTGAACTGATGCGCGTGCCGGTGCGCTTGGAGCACCTCAAGATGGCAACTTCCGATCGGGTTGTTTTCTACGACACGATGGTCAAAGATCGCGATTCGCATTCTGCTCCTTCCAAGGACCGAAACCGCGACGCGGGACGCAATCGACGTTCATGTGGCTGGCAGTCGAGCGGACGCGGTCGCGCGCGCAGCCGCATAGATGGCCATGAGGTCCTCGTGATTCCGCTCTGGGGTGTGGCGCGCCTCGTACGCTCGGCGGGCGTGTGGACGAAGCTCCCTTGGGTCACCATCGAGGAGGGTCGCTACCGCTCTCCGCATGTCGCGGGCGTCTCCGGGCATGAAGGACCGACCCGTGACACCCTCCTCGACGAGCTCGTTTGGAGCGCCGATGCGGGAGGCGAGTACCGGCGTCCCGCAAGCGAACGCCTCGATGATCGTTAGGCCGAACGTCTCGTAC
>JACDHQ010000308.1 GCA_013820975.1 Gemmatimonadaceae bacterium | reverse complement strand
GGTGTCACATCATGCCGTTGAGCGCCGCAGGCGCAGTCCGAACCAGCTGATCGCTGATCGCTGATCGCTGATCGCTGATCGCTACCATCCCGCTGTCCTTCCCGCGTTCTGCCGGTCGAGCCATGCCTTGAGTGGCGCGAAGTACTCCATCAGTGCGTTGGCGTCCATGTGGCTCTCACCGATTGCCGCCTGCAGCACCTGCGGCCAGGGCTGGCTCGCGCCCAGCTCGAGCATCGCCTGCAGCTTCGCGCCCGCCGGCTTGCTCCCGTAGAACGAGCAGCGGTTGAGCGGGCCGGCATGGCCGGCTTCACGGCAGAGGGCCCGGTAGAACTGGAACTGGAGCACCCGCGCGAGGAAGTAGCGCGTATACGGCGTGTTCGCGGGCACGTGATACTTCGCTCCCGGATCGAACTCCGCCTCGCTCCGGGTGACTGGTGCGGAGACCCCCTGATACCGGTTGCGCAGCTCCCACCACGCTGCGTTGTAATTCGCCGGTGCGACCTCGCCGCTGAACACCTTCCAGCGCCACTGGTCCACGAGGAGCCCGAAGGGCAGGAACGCGATCTTGTCCAGCGCCTCGCGCAGCAGCAGCATCGTGTCGGCCGCCGTGCTCGGAACGGCATCGAGCAACCCGATCGTCTTCAGGTACTCGGGCGTGATCGCCAACGCCACCGCGTCGCCGATGGCCTCGTGGAAGCCGTCGTTCGCACCGCCCTGAAAGAGGATCGGCTGCTGGTTGTACGCGCGCTGGTAGAAGCTGTGTCCCAACTCGTGATGTACGGTGACGAGGTCCTCGCCAGTCTGCTCCGTGCACATCTTGATGCGGATGTCGTCACGATTGTCGATCGACCACGCACTGGCGTGGCAGACGACCTCACGGTCGCGCGGCTTGGTGATGAGCGAGCGCTCCCAGAAGGTGGCCGGGAGCGGCGCGAACCCCATCGACGTGAAGAACCGCTCGCCGATGCGCACCATCTCGACCGGTTCGACTCCCTTCTGCTTCAGCAGCTCGGTGACGTTGTAGCCCGGTCCGGTCGCGGTCGCCGGCGCGACGAGCGGATAGATGTTGCCCCACTCCTGCGCCCACATGTTGCCGAGCAGGTGCGCGGGGATCATCCCGTCCTGCGGGACGAGGCTGCCATACCGCTCACCGAGCCGCGACCGCACGTACGTGTGCAGCGAGACATACAGCGGCCGCACCTGCTGCCAGAGCCGCTCCACCTCGGCCGCGAATTCGTCGGGGGCATGTCGTAGTTCGACCGCCAGAGTGCCCCAAGATCCTCGAAGCCGAGTTCGCGCGCACCCTTGTTCGAGAGCTCGACGAAGCGGGAGTAGCGCGTGCGAAGCGGCGCGCCGATCGCATGCCAGCCGCGCCAGGCATCGAGCAGCGTTGCCGGGTCTCGGCTCGTTGCCATCACGCGCGACAGGTCGCCGACAGCGAGGCAACGCGACGCACTGTCGGTCACCGTGCGCCCCGCGGCCGCGAGGGTGCTCGCCAGTGGGGCGCAGTAGGTGCCGCGTCCGTAGTCCGCTTCCATGCCTGTCGTGAGCCGCGTCAGCTCTGCCGCCTCGGCATCGTTGCCGGGCGGCGGCGCACTCAGTGCGAGCTTCAGCAGCGTCAGCTTTCGCCGCAGCGTCGGATCGACGGTGATGCGGTCGAACCGCCCCGCGACCATCGCATTGCGCTGGATGGCGACCGACAGCCGGTTGGTATGCTCGGCGGACAGCGCCTCGGTGTCTTCGGTGATGAAGTTGGCGGCGACCCACTGCGCCTGGCTCGAGAGGAGGCTGAGCGCATCGATCTCCCGCTCGGCGGCTTCGATGAATGCCCGCGCTTCGTCGGCGGTCGGGCTGGTGGCGGTTGCTGGAACGACCACCGGCTCCGGGGTGACGGTCATCGCAGTGCCTCCACAGCCGGACGTGAAGACGCCGGCGACGAAGAGGGCGACTGGGACTGCGCATCTGCTCATTGAGAGAACTCCTGTGCATTCGGTGAGATCCTTGCTCCAAAATCGCCAGGATCGGCGCCGCAGGCCACCGCCTGGTGCCGGTTTCGCTGGCGCGTCGCCGTGGGCGGGGTTCTTGCCATCCGGTGGTCTCATCCATACTCGAACTGGAGCGAGCACATGAAGTGGACCCCGGGTGGACGGAGCAGGAACCTGGATGATCTGAGAGGCCAGTCGGGCGGTGGCGGCGGGTTCAGGATGGGAGGCATGGGCGGAGGGGGCATGGGAATCGGCGGCCTCGTCGTTGTTCTCGTGCTTGGCCTCATCTTCGGTGGGGACTTCATCGGCGGCGGCGGCGGGCCCATCGCGACCTCGCCGGGTGACGTGGCCCCGAACGGCGCGCCGGTGCAGGGCACGCCGCAGGAAGAGGAGCAGATGCAGTTCATGTCCTTCCTGCTCGATGACCAGCAGGCCGTGTGGGCCCGGCTCGCCCCGGCCCTCGGCACCCAGTATCGCGAGGCACGCCTCGGTGTATTCCGCGGTGCCGTGCGCTCCGGCTGCGGCAACGCGTCGGCGGCAATGGGCCCCTTCTACTGCCCGCGGGATGAGCGGGTCTACCTCGACCTCGCGTTCTTCGACGAGCTGGCGTCGCGCTTCGGCGCGCCAGGGGACTTCGCCCAGGCGTACGTCGTCGCCCATGAGATCGGGCACCACGTGCAGAACGTCACGGGGACGATGGGGCGCGTGCAGGCGGAGCAGCAACGCGACCGGCGCAACGCCAATGAGTATTCGGTGCGGCTCGAGCTGCAGGCCGACTGCTACGCGGGTATCTGGGCGCATTCGACGTCGCAGCGCCAGCTGCTCGAACGCGGGGACGTCGAGGAGGGCCTCGCCGCCGCCTCGGCGGTGGGCGACGACCGGCTGCAGCAGCAGGGGAGCGGCGACATCAAGCCGGAGACATTCACCCACGGTACCTCTGCCCAGCGCGCGCAGTGGTTCCGGCGGGGGCTGGAGTCGGGGGATCCGCGGGTCTGCAACACGTTCGAGAGCTGATCTCGCGGCGGTCAGCTCCCCTTGCGCCCCCACGGGGCTGCCCACCGCGAACGCTCAGCCGCGCCCACGTGAAGCGCCGCCTTGGCAAGTAGGTGCGCGCTCGCGGGTGCGGTGAGCAGCAGGAACGCAGCGACGAGCACCTCGTGCACGCTCACCCCGCTTCCGCGGCCGCTGAACCAGAGCGCCGAACCGGCGAGCATCGCGCCCACCCCAAGCGTTGTCGCCTTGGTGGGCCCATGCAGCCGCGTGTAGAAGTCGGGGAGCCGCGCCAGGCCGATCGACCCGATGAGGGCGAATCCCGCCCCGACCACGAGCAGGGCCGAGACGGCGATTTCGTGAATCATGTTGGTCACTCGATGACGTCCCCGCGCAGCACGAACTTGCACAAGGCGACGGTTCCGATGAATCCGAGCAGCGCGATGAGCAGCGCCGCCTCGAAGTACAGCACGCTGTCGCGCACGATGCCGAGCAGCACCAGCAGCGCGACGGTGTTGATGTAGGCGGTGTCCAGTGCCACGATCCGGTCCGGCTGCGTGGGACCCCGCAGCAGGCGATACACGTTCAGGATCAGGGCGAGCGTCATCATCGCGAGCGCGGCGGCCGATGCAGCGGAGAGCAGGGTCATGATGGAAAAATCTCCTGGAGGGCGCGCTCGTACCGCGCCTTGATGCGCGCCACTTCGACGGCAGGATCGCCCACGTCGAGCCCGTGAATCAGCAGGGCGCGCCGCTCGGGGTCGAAGTCGGCCGAGACGGTGCCCGGAGTGAGCGAGATGACGGCCGCCAGCAGCGCCGTGACGTAGGGCTGCGTGACCTCCAGCGGCACGACGAAGAACGCCGGGCGCAGCCGGCGCGCCGGCCCAAGCACGAGCACCGCCACCCGCACGTTCGCGATCACGATGTCGTGCAGGAACACGACGAGAAAGCGCAGCGCCGGTCCGTAGCGGAACCGACGCGGATACTCCGGCCAGAAGCGCGCGGTCGCCAGCGGCACGAGCACCGCCAGCGCGGCGCCCAGCACCACGACGCCCGGGGTGAGGCGGTTGAACGCCAGGATCCAGATCCCCAGCAGGA
>JACDHQ010000307.1 GCA_013820975.1 Gemmatimonadaceae bacterium | reverse complement strand
GACGGCACGGGCGACGTCGGCGAGCACGGCGAAGCGCTTGCGGTGCAGCCCGACGTGCTCGACGATGTCGGTCAGGAAGGAGTAGCGAGCCAACGCGAAGACCGCCTCCGAGAGCGAAAGATCCGTGAACGTGATCCCACCACCATCACGGCGCTGTGGGAGGTAGATGCGCCCAAGCGGCGCACTGGTGGCACGAAACGTTCCCAAGCCCCCACTTCCGACGGGAACGCGGCGCTTCGTCAGGCGCGGGTGCACCTGTTGGAGCGTTTCGTACGACCCGAGGAAGAAGGTGGCCTGCTCGGGCCACATCCGCATCTGTGGATATGACGGGCGAACGATGTATTCCGACTGCGTGCGGTCGATCGCCATGATGTCGTCGGTGAGGAGCGCATGGCCGGCGGCCATGAAACTCGCGGCGAGCGACGACTTCCCGCCTTTGTTCGTCGATATGAAGCCGACGGCTCGCTCGTCCACGACGACTGCCGCCGCGTGGATCGCGGGTATCCTCCGGCGTTCGAGCCAGTAGGACAGTACGAATCCGAGAAAGTGGAGCTCCACCATAAATGCGTACTCGGCGTCCAAGAGCTGATACACGATCTCCGTGGGGAAGATGAAGAAGTCGACGACCTCGGTGAAGCGAAAGATCGTGCACTCTTCGGCAACGATGATGGAGAGGAAGCTCTGCTGATCGTCGATCTTCGCCGTGCTCTCGTAGGCGCGCGGTTTCGAATCCCATCCCGGAGGCAGCGGTGATTCCGACACGGAGCGCAGCGTCAGTTCTGGCGTCCCGGCTTCGGCGGGCGCGAGGCGCGTGAGGAACGTGTGGTCACTCGCCATGCGGAAGCCGAATAGCGAGTGGAGCTCACGTACGCCCGCGGCTGCCGAGTGTCCTTCGGTCACGGAGCGACGTGTTCCAGAAGTCCGACCACTAGGAGTTCGTCCACGAATGCACGCATCTCGGCATGGAGCGTATCCGGCTCGACGTCGAATTCAGATAGCAATGTGGCGACGGCGTTAGCCGGATCGCCTGCGGCCACGACGGCGCGCCACATAGCCGCCGCCACCTCGACCAGTGCATACGTGCGAAGGGTGTCGAGATCGGCGATCACGACGGCGCCGTCGATCTCGCCTACGACGACACGCGCACTTGGACGGAGGGGACCCTTCCCAGCCTGCTGGAGCTGCGCCGTGAGCGGCCCGCCAAACGTGCCATGTCGACTCTTCAGGCACAACTCTGGCGGTATGACCTGCCATCCGAGCTCCTCGCGCTCCGTGACGGGGTTCCAGAATGTCGTCTCGGGCTCGCCCCATGGGAAACAGACATGGTCGGGCGTGCCGATCCACAGTGTTTTGGGGTCACTCCGCTCCGCCCAACGCAGTCGCCACGCCCCGTAGGCCTCGCCGCGATCTCGCGGGGCGTTGTCGTGGAGGTCGTAGGCGCTGACGACGTCGCTCACCTGCCTCAGCCGTTCGATCATCGACGTGCGGAGATCGGGGTGTGAGAAGAGTGTAGCAATCACGACGTCACTATCGGACCGAGTCTCGAGGAATTGGTGGATCCGTAGGCCGCTGAGCGCACAATCATCGACGACGACCAGCGTGCCCGACACGTCGACCCCCTGGGCGCCGGTCACCACCTGGTGTCGCTTCAAGCCCAATGCGTAGGAGAGCATTCCCAGGACGATCAGTCCTCCGCGCGGCACACCGACGAACTGCATTCCCGCAATCCGGTCTCGACCGAATCGTCCCAACAGGCGCTCGGCCAATGCCTCGCACGCAACCTCGACACGACTATGATCGAGATAAACGGTGCGCTGAAGGACGGTCCGAAGTTGGTGATTCAGCGCCGACAGTCGCACCTCGTCGGCGTCATCGAAGTGGCCTATGGCCGCGAGGATAGGTGTTGGTTCGAGACGCGCCACCAGAATTCCGGGAGAGCTATTGCGCCACACCGGGCTCGATGCAAGGCCTCGTGCAAGCAGCAGGAGCGGCGGCGCGGCCGAGGCTTCAGCAAACACCGTCTCGAGTTCTTGGGGCACACCCTCGCGATGGAGGATGACGACACGATACGGAGGGTCGGTCATCCAGGCGTCGGTCGAGGATTCCAGCCGTCGCGGGCCGTGGCCGTTCGTCGGGTGCCGCCCATGGCACGATGGCCACACGAAGAACAGCGGACTGTGGTGCGACCCGAAGGGCCTCCAACGTCCGCCGTGTCTTCGTGCAAGCTGACGAGCTTACCCGCCTTGGGACGCGGCGCTGCCGCTCTTTCCGTCTTCGCCCGGATGCGTCTGACCCGTCTGCGTGAGATCGGTGACGTTGCCGAGCGTCGTGAGTTGTGGTTGCGTGTACGGGGTCTTGGTCATGGTGTGCTCCCGAACGGGAATTTGCGAAGCAAGCGACACGCATGATTCGCAGGAGTGAAATATAGCACGTTCTACGAACTACGTACATGCCTGACATGTCTGACGCCGGCCATCGATGCTGCTCCGCAAGTTCGATGGCGTCGCCAGCACATCTCGATCGTAACCGACCACCACGCATGATGCGTCCGACGTGTCGCTCCGCGAGGGCGTCGACCAGCCGCCGCACCCCCGCCTCATGGACGAAACCCGGGGCCGCCAGTCGACGACCGGTGAGAAGGGAACCGATGGCAATCTCGCTTGCTGCATCCGGGATCAGTCGTACGTTCGCTCTGAGCAGCTCGGACCGATCACGCGTCTGCCTCGTTCGGAGCTTCGCGCTTCCGCTCACGACCAATATCGTCGCAGCCACATCTCCATCGTCAGCGACCACCAAGGGTCACTCCGCACGACGCGTCGCTCGGCGAGTGCGTCGAATAGCTGCCGCACCTCAGCCTCCTCGACGAAGCCCCGTCCCACGAGTTGCGAATCGGCCAACAAGGACCCGATGACCGCACGCGCCCGATCGGCGAAGGCGCGTTCGAAGAGTGCCACGGGTTCCATCTTACCGGCCGAGGAGAGCGCGTCAGCGGGCATGATGCCGCGCATGGCGTGACGAGCGATGCGCTTCGGCTCGCTCGGACGCTGGACCATCCACTGCGGCACGGCCATTATGAAGCTCGCGAGGCGCCGGTCGCTCCACGGGCTGTGGAGTTCGAGGCCGAAGCGCGAACAGTCGCGCTCGAGCGAAGTCGGATCGAGCAGTCCGCCCGATGCGAAGATGCGGTCGTAGCGAGCAGAACCGGCACTGTTCAGACCCGGTGGCCGTACCTTCGGACGAACGAGGACCTCTTGGAGTTGCACCCGCTTCGCCCACTCCGCTCGGACGTGCGCCGGAACCCCGCTCGTCGTCGCTCGCGGCGAGCGAGGTGGTCCGAGGAGCGAACGAACGTCGTCACGGAGTGGCCGGAGCAGATGCCGTCGGACGGTGGAGCGGACGGAACCTCCGCTCCATCGCGCGTGCGATTCGATCTCGTGGATGGCCCCCCGCACCCGACCGCTCGCCACCATGCCGAGGTGGTCGAAGACCCAATCCCCGACCAACTCGTCGCCGTGGTCGCCCACCAACAGCACGCCCACCCCATCGGCCCGAGCCGCCTCGAGCGAATGTTCCATGAGGGGCTGGTAGACCCTGATGAATGGATCGTCGCGATCCGGTCCGTGTTTGGGGTAGTCCTTCAGAGGCCACACGTCGTCTGCCGGAATTCCGTGCCCATGGAGCCCATACCGGGAGACGATGGCGTCGCTGACGTGCCGTTCGTCTGCCGATACGAGCTCGTCGAACGCCCAACTGTAGGTGTGGACGGGGGGTGTGTGGTGGTCGTGTTCGCGGAGCCAGCCGAGGGTGCTGGCGACGCTGCCTGAGTCCATGCCGCCGCTGAGGAGGATGCCGATCGGTTTGGTGGTGCGGGTGCGTGCGCGCACGGCTTCTTTGAAGATGTCGAGGAAGTGGTGGGTGTAGTCGCGCTCGTCGGCGTAGCGGATGCGGTGGTCAGGATCGATGTCCCAAAACCGCCATGTGCGACTCGTGTTCGCGTCCGCACGAAGCGCATGTCCAGGCGGGAGCCGGTCGACGCCTGCGTAGCATGTGCGCTCCGGCCATACGAACGGCCCGCAGACG
>JACDHQ010000306.1 GCA_013820975.1 Gemmatimonadaceae bacterium | reverse complement strand
CGCCGCAGGATGCTCGCATCGCGCGCGGGTTCGGCGCCGAGGGGATCGGCCTCTGTCGCACCGAGCACATGTTCTTCGAGGGCGACCGCATCACCGCGATGCGCGAGATGATCGTCGCACGGGACGTGGGGGGCCGCCGGCGCGCCCTGGCGAAGCTGCTCCCGATGCAGCGCGCCGACTTCGAGGGCATCTTCGAGGCGATGGCGGGCTTCCCGGTCACGATCCGCCTGCTCGACCCTCCGCTGCACGAGTTCCTCCCGCATGGCGGCGAGGAGTCGAAGCTGCTTGCACGCCAGCTGGGCCTCACCCGTCCGCAACTCTCGCAGATCGTCGAGGGGCTGCGCGAGACGAACCCGATGCTGGGCCACCGTGGGTGCCGGCTCGGCATCACGTACCCCGAGATCACCGAGATGCAGGCGCGGGCGATCTTCGAGGCGGCCGTGAAAGCGAAGCGACGGGGGATCGACGTGCACCCCGAGATCATGATCCCGCTCGTCGCGACCGCGAAGGAGTTCGAGCACCAGCGCACGATCGTCGAGGACGTGCGTCGCCAGGTGCTCGGAGGGATGGGCGAGGACGTGCACGTACAGATCGGGACGATGATCGAGCTGCCCCGCGCGGCGTTGATGGCCGACGAGATCGCGGCGACGGCGGAGTTCTTTTCGTTCGGCACCAACGACCTTACGCAGACGACCTTCGGGCTGTCACGCGATGACGCCGGACGCTTTCTCCCAGGCTACATCGAGCGCGGGATTCTCGAGGACGATCCGTTCCAGGTGCTCGACCAGCGCGGCGTCGGGAAGCTCATCACGCACGCCGTCGAGCATGGGCGCCGCGTGCGGCCGAAGCTCAAGGTCGGCATCTGCGGCGAGCATGGCGGCGAGCCGCGCTCGGTGAAGTTCTGCCACCAGATCGGGCTGGACTACGTGTCCTGCTCGCCCTTCCGGGTGCCGATCGCACGGCTGGCGGCGGCGCATGCGGTGCTGGAGGAGAGCGCGTCGAACTGAGGTCTTGAGGCTCGTTCCGCTGTGGCCGGTACTGCCTGCCTTGAATCGCAGGAAAAACTGCGAAGAACACGCATTCACATTCTTGCAGTCGTTCTCGCAAGTTCCCGACAGGCAGATCCGACAGGCAGATCCCGGCCCGGCCAGGACCCGGCACGACACGATCGATCACGTAATTAAACGGCCCGACTGCTTTCGCAGCCGGGCCTTTTTCATCGAAGTGGAGGCGCCGGGAATTGAACCCGGGTCCGAGAATAGATTCACCAAAGCGTCTACATGCGTATCCTCTTGTTGGATGTCCCTGCCCGATGGCCAAGAGGAAGCCGACGTTCAGGTAAGCCTTCCTTTGCATTCGCCCGGTGCCCGAAAGCGTGACGCCAGACTAGCCCGGATTTGCGATACTCACGTGACGCCCCAGGCGGGCTTCCTCGTGAGCACTGCTCACGTACCTGGAAAAACCAGGTTACGCAGCGAGAGCGAAGTTGTTGTTCGCAGTTGGATCTTTTCCGAGTGTTTTACCAGGAGCCCGGATACCTGAGCACGCAGCTTCAGTTGCACTTACCCCGTCGAAGCCAGTCGCCCCCTTCGTTCTCTCAAGCTAGCGCGAACACGCCGAAAATCAAGGCCAGGTACGGCTCCGGGCGCCTTGACAATCGCCAGAGAAGCCTATGCGGATTCGTGACTTACGCCAGCTGACCTGACGCAGTTTCTCCCGTCGTGCTTGGCAGCATAGAGCGCGCGGTCCGCCGCCGGGAAGAGCGACTCCTTCACCTTCACAGGGTCCGGATACGACGCGACCCCAAAGGACGCCGTCACCCGAATCTCCTCGCCGTTGACACGCACCACCTTGTCCGCGATGGCCACGCGGAGCCGCTCGGCGAGGTCACGGGCGCCGTCGATCCCCGTCTGGGGGAGCAGGATCGCGAGCTCCTCGCCGCCATACCGGGCACACACGTCCACCGTCCGCACCCCGTCCGTCAGCGCGCGGGCGACCTGGCGCAACACCTGGTCCCCAGCCTGGTGGCCGTACGTGTCGTTGACGCTCTTGAAGTGATCCAGGTCCACCAGCACGAGCGACCCGCAGCCCCCGAACCGGTCGGTCTCGGCGATGATCCGCTGCAGGTGCTCCTCGAATGCCCGCCGGTTGGACAAGCCCGTGAGCGAATCGATCCGCGCCCGCCGGTCCACCTCCTCGATCCCCCACACGAGCTCGAGGGCCGCGATCCCGATCGCCCCGAGCAGTCCCACGTTGCGCGCCTCGTCGTTCGAGATGGCACCCTCCTCCACCGCCGCGATCACGAGCGCACCGAGGCAGACGTCGTCCCGCACGATCGGGATGACGGCAGCCGATCCGGCGCGCGTGAACCCGTCTCCAGGACCGAACACCTCGTTCCGGAGCAGCGTGCTCGCATCCTCGAGCACGATCGGCAGTCCATCCACACAGGTCCGGGCGACGAGGGAATCAGGGGCCACATTGAACCCCGCTCCGACACCAAGGCTGCTCGACGCATACTGCACCTCACCCGTTCCGGATGAGGCATCCCAGCGGACGAGTGCCGCCTCGCTCGCACTGGTCACTTCGAGGGCGGTCATGCAGAGGGCCTGTGCGAGCGTCTCGGGCGACTTGTGTGCGCGGATCTGGTCGGCAGCCCGGAGCAGAGCCTGGCCTTGCCGCATGTGCTGGCTGTAGCCACGCCTGGTCTCGAACAGGAACGCGAGCTTGGCGACGTGGTCCGCATGGCGCGGCAGCCACTGCCGCACGGCCACCTTCCCGATCGACAGCCCGGCGGCTGACGTGACGCTCACCACGCCATGCAGCCGGTCACCTGCCATCACCGGGGCGACCGCGAGCTGCGGGAAGGCCGGGTCGGCGCCAGCGGTGTGCATCAGCCGCTCCTGAGCAGACCACTGCACCAGCGGCCCCCAGTCGCCCATCCGGAAATGTTGCGGGCGCTCCACGCTCGGGGTGGACCACGCCCACGGCCGGAGCGCGTCCCGGTCTTCGACCCAGACCCAGAACACCGCCTCGTCGGCGGCAACGAGGTCCCGCACGTCGGCAAGGAAGCGCTCGAGGATCACCCGGTCGGAGTCCGATTCGACCTGCTCGACCTGCTCGAGGTGCTTCCGAGACAGGTGGGACGGCAGTGCCTGCTCGATGGTCGTGCGCAGCAGGCGCCCCGGCCCGTACGTCTCCAGCGAGCGCGTGGCCGGCTGCACGGCGTCGTCCGGCTCGATGCTCCCGCGAGACCGGCGTCGCGACAGGGCGAGCGTCGCTGCCGACGCCGCCGCAGCGACGGTCACGACCAACACGACGGTGGCCAGCGTCACCATGTCCGGCGAAAGCTCGAGGAAAGCATCACGGAAGGACGGTGAGGTCGCGGGTCAAGCGTGGAGGATGCGCGACGCGGCGACTGCAGCGCCGAAGCCATTGTCGATGTTCACGACGGACACGCCGGCGGCACAGCTGTTCAGCATCGTGAGCAACGGCGCCAGTCCCGCGAATGCCGCACCGTACCCCACGCTCGTGGGGACGGCGATCACCGGCACGCGCACGAGGCCACCGACGACCGACGACAGGGCGCCATCCATTCCGGCGACGACGACGATGACCCGCGCCGACGCCAGGACGTCGCGACGTGCCAGCACACGGTGGATTCCCGCGACGCCGACGTCGGTGAGCCTGCTCACCGACAGCCCCAGGGCATCGGCCGTGACGGCCGCTTCTTCAGCGACCGGCAGGTCGCTCGTGCCCGCGGTGACGATGAGCAGCGTCCCGTCGGCGCGCGGCACATCGCGTCCGCGAAGCAGCACCGTGCGACCAGCCTCGTTCCACTCGGCGGCACCGAACCGTCGCTGCAACGCAGCAGCAGCCGAAGCCGCGGTCCGTGTCACCAGGAATCCGTCACCATGCCCGGCGATGCGCTCGGCGATCGCCACCACCTGCGCGTCGGTCTTGCCGGCGCCGAAGACTACCTCCGGGAATCCCTGACGGAGCGCCCGGTGGTGATCGATCGTCGCGAACCCGAGCGATTCGGCGGGATCGAATGCGAGGCTGTCCAGCGCAGCGTCCACGGGGAGCA
>JACDHQ010000305.1 GCA_013820975.1 Gemmatimonadaceae bacterium | reverse complement strand
TCACCCTGCGCAGCAACACTCCACTCTGCAGTTCATCGGTGCCACCTGAATCTCACCCCGCGCGACAATACTCGACTTTGCAGTTCCACGGTGCCACCTGAATCTCACCCTGCGCAGCAACACTCCACTCTGCAGTTCATCGGTGCCACCTGAATCTCACCCCGCGCGACAATACTCGACTTTGCAGTTCCTCGGTGCCACCTGGATCTCACCCTGCGCAGCAACACTCCACTCTCATACGCAATGCTCAAGGAAGTCGTCTTCCATATCTACCCGACCGATTGCGACATGCTCGGGCACCTCAACCACGCGACCATGCTCAACTTCCTCGAGCGGGCACGCTGGGCACTGCTCGGGGACCAGGTCGACCTCACATCGTGGAACCGTGCCGATGCCTTCCCGGTCGTGCGGCATGTCGACATCGCCTACATCGCGCAGTCGCTGCCCGGCGAGGACCTCGCGATCCGCAGCGGACTCCTGGCGGTAAAGAACACGAGCTACATCGTGAAACAGGATGTCCGGAAGGTCGGATCGGGCACGCTTGTCGCCGAGGCGCGGATCGTGTTCGTCGCCGTGAACCAGCAGGGGCAGAAAGTCCCGGTGCCGGCAGCGTGGACGGACGCGCACGCCTACTGGCCGAACGACGGCGAGGACGAGCAGGTGTCCACGTGAACGTCTCCGTCGGCGACATCGAGATTGCGGTCGAGGATCGCGGGCATGGGCTCCCTCTCGTGCTGCTGCATGCCTTCCCGCTCGACAGCCGCATGTGGCAGCCGCAGTGCGGCGCACTCGTTCCGCAGAGCCGCTGCATCATGCCGAACGTCCGCGGCTTCGGCGGCTCGGATCCCGCGGGGCCGCACACGGTCGATCGCTATGCGGACGACGTCATCGCGACGCTCGACGCCCTCCGGATCGAGCGCGCCGTCATCAGCGGCCTGTCGCTCGGCGGATACATCGCGTTTGCGATCTGGCGGCGTCATCGCGATCGCGTGCGGGCGCTCATCCTCGCGGACACACGCGCCGAGGCGGACACCGACGACGTTCGTGCGCGCCGGGCGGAGCTGGCTGACCTCGCTCGCGAGAAGGGGCCCGACGCGGTGGCCGCCCGGCAGCTCAGTGGCCTCGTCGGCAAGTCCACGCGCGAGCACAACCCCGACCTCTACGACGCCGTCCATGGGATGATGCTCGGCGCCTCCGTCGAGGGCATCGTTGGCGCACTCGGGGCGATGTCCCAGCGTCCCGACTCCACCGGCCTGCTCGCCGGCATCAACGTCCCGACGCTCGTGGTCTGCGGCGACGAAGACGCGATCACCCCGATCAAGGGGATGCGGGCGATGGCCGATGCGATCGCGCCGGCGCGCTTCGAGGCGATCACCGGCGCAGGGCATCTCAGCAGCGTCGAGCGCCCCGCGGCCTTCAACCATGTCGTTTCGGAGTTCCTGGCGACGCTGGTCTACGACTGAACTGCCGGGCAGGCGGGATAAGGGGAGTGGCGGATCGCCATCGATCGATCGGAGGCGGGAGACACGCCAACTGGCGGATCGCCATCGATCCATCGGAGGCGGGAGACACGCCAACTGGCGGATCGCCATCGATCCATCGGAGGTGGGAGACACGTCAACTGGCGTACCGCCATCGCTTGATCGGAGGCGGGAGAAGGGCCGCCCGGCGTACCGCACCCGATCAATCGGAGGCGGGAGACACGCCAACTGGCGGATCGCCATCGATTGATCGGAGGCAGGAGACACGCCAACTGGCGGATCGCCATCGATTGATCGGAGGCAGGAGACACGCCAACTGGCGTACCGCCATCGATCGATCGGAGGCGGGATAAGTGCCGTCCGGCGTACCGCAACCGATCAATCGGGTGCGGGAGAGCGCCCGCCGGCGTACCGCAACCGATCAATCGGGTGCGCGAGAGCGCCCGCCGGCGTACCGATTCTTAAGCAGTTTCGGCACGGTTCCCGCTCATTACCACCCGACCGGCCTGCCCCATCCTCCCGTTACCGGCCGTTTACGGAGCGATCGAATGAGTGCGAAGAACGAAGCCCCAAAGCCCCAGGACCTGAGCGCGCTGGACGACGCCTACCGCATCATTGGCGAGCTCAGCGCTCGCGACAATATCCGCAGCTACCTCGCGACACGCACGACGGATGAACTCGACGTGCTCGTGCTCGTCGAGGATGCCCCGCCCGGTGATGCCGGTAACGCGCTGACGCACTTTGCCGCCGACGCCAACCTGCTCGAGTCCCTGGACCACCGGAACCTCATCCCGATTCGCGACGGGCGCTGGCTCGGGGAGAACCGGTTTGCGCTGGTCACCGACCGCTGTGCGGCACCGACGCTCGCGACGCTGGTCGCCCGCAACGAAAGCTGGTCGTACCCGCGGGTCGCGACGATCCTGCATGAAGTGAACGGGCTCCTCGAGTGGGCGCGGAAGCAGAAGGTCGTGCATCGCACGCTCACGCTCGACACGATTCACGTCGAGCCGAACACCGACCGGGTGCTGGCGTCGTTCATTGCGGAGCCGTTGAGCAAGAAGGGTGGGCCCGGTGCCGAGGGCGATGCGCGGACCATCGCCTCGCTCGCGTGGACGATGATCACGCGTGGCCGCGAGGTGCCCACGAATCCCGAGGACTCGATCGGCATCGTGCGCCCCGAGCTTCCGCGCCGTGTCGTCGAGGCGACCGACGCCCTGCTGCATGGCCAGCGCATGGGGGAGACCGACCCGCCAGCGGTGCTCGACTACATCGCGCTGCTGGCGATGACGCAGCCACTCATGGAAGGCGACGTCGCCGCCGCCGAGCTCCAGGCCGTCATCCACCAGGAGCAGGTGCTCGACCGCGAGGCGTGGGCGGCGACGGAACAGGAGTACAACGAGCGGATCGAGGCGCAGGACCGTGCGATCCAGGCCGAGCGCGTCGAGATGGAGGAGACGCTGCGTACCGAGCGGGCGACGATGGAGGAGACGCTCCGCACCGCGCGCGAGGAGATGGAGCGCACCCTGCTCGCCGAGCGTGAGGAGCTGACCGACACGCTCGCAACCGAGCGCCAGAAGCTCGCGGACGAACGCGCGGCGCTCGAGCGCCAGATGACCGCGCAGCGCGAGGAGCTCGAGGCGCAGATCGCCTCGGAGCGCGAGCAGATGGCGCAGAACGTCGCGACGATGGAACAGCAGATGTCCACCGAGCGCGAGGAGCTCGCACGGCACCGCGAGGAGCTGGAGCGGCAGGTTGCCGAGCAGCGCGAGCAGCTCGCGATGTCCATGAGCGACGGCGAGCGCGCACTCGCCGACGCGCGCGCCGAGTTCGATGCGGAGACGAAGGTGCAGCGCGAGGAAGTCGAACAGCTGCTCGCCGACCAGCGCGCAGAGTTCGATCGCACGATCATCGCTGAACGCAACGCGTTCGAGGCCGAGAAGGAAGGACTCGCCGTCTTCCACAAGGCGGAACGCGAGCAGATCGAGGCGGAGCGCCGGGCGCTCGAGGAGCTGTACCTCGCGTACGAAGCCGAGGGCCACGTCATCGAGGTCGAGGACGATCGATCGGACGACGACCCTGGACGCTTCTCGCCAGGGCTGCTCGCGGACCTCGCACCGCTTGCCGTCGCCCAGCCGGTCGTCGAACCACTTCCGGGGGCCGGGGATCCCGAGGAATCCGAGTCGGGCCTGTCCCGGGACGATGCGAAGCGCTCGAAACGGGCATCGTGGGGACTCCCGGCGTCCGTGGTCCTGCTCACGGTCGTCATCGCAGGAACCGCCATCGGTATCGGGCGCGGGGACGACGATGGCGATGCGGAGGCCAGCATGGATCGCGACATGCGGCGCGCCGCAGTGGCCACGCCGGTACTCGCCGCGCGCCGAACGGCCGTGATCGACTCGGCGGGCGGCACCATCGCGCTTCCCGACAGCAACGGGCGGATCAGGGATTCGATGCGACCGTAATTGACGGTTGGAGTTGGGGGTTGGAGTTGGGAGTTGGAGTTGGGAGTTGGGAGTTGGAGTTGACGGTTGGCCGTCGACCGTTGCTGTCGCAGTGCCCCCGACTCCCTACCCCCAACCCCCTACCCCCTACCGTCCTATTCCCGAC
>JACDHQ010000304.1 GCA_013820975.1 Gemmatimonadaceae bacterium | reverse complement strand
CAGCATCTCCGCGTCACGGACGTTGCGCGTCGCGGTGCCGTAGGCGGCCTTCCCCGTGCGGCGAAAGGCCGCGTGCACCTCGCCCATCGGCGCGTCGAAGAACCCCTCGACGACCTTCGCCATCCGCTCGAAGATGTCGTCCACCGTGCCGCCATGCTCCTCGAGGTGCGCGCGCCCCTCGTCGGTGATCGAGTAGATCTTCCTGCCGCTCTCCTCGGGTGTCGCGCGGGCGAACCCCATGTCCTCGAGCAGCACCAGCGTCGGGTACACGGTGCCCGGGCTTGGCGAGTAGGTGCCGCCGGATCGCTCCTCGAGCTCCTTGATGATGTCGTAGCCGTGGCGCGGCTTCTCGGCGAGCAGGCGCAGGATGACGAACTTGAGGTCCCCCTGCCCGAACATCCGGCTGCCACCGCCGCGCTGGCGGGACCGCCGCGGCCGCCCGCCCCACAGGTCGTCGAAGATGTCCTCGAATCCCCACCGGGCGCGGGAGCCTTGGCGGGGGGCGTTGCCGTAGCAGTCACTGAAGAACATTGCGGTCCTCGATATATCGGAGATGCATCTAAGATATATCGGGCTACTCGACTGCTCAAGTGCCGGTTGCCTTCGGGCGGCGAGCCGGGGCACGGCCGTAGAACGGCAGTGTCCAGTGGCGGTGTCGCGCTGCGAGGGGGGCGCCGCCGTAGAACGGCGACGTCGTTTGCCCTTCCACGGTGGCGAACCGTCACCGACCCTGCGACGGCAGCCAACCTTGCCGTGCTACGGTGGCGGACCGTCACCGACCCTGCGACGGCAGCCAACCTTGCCGTGCTACGGTGGCGAACCGTCACCGACCCTGCGACGGCAGCCAACCTTGCCGTGCTACGGTGGCGGACCGTCACCGACCCTGCGACGGCACCCCGGTTATCATAGGGCGATGCACGCACGCACCGGGCTCCTCGGTTTCTTTCTCGCGACCGTCCTGATCGCCATCGCCTACGGCTCCGCCTTCATTCCGGGCGGCACGCCCGGGTGGGCGCCGTGGCTGATGGCCGTCGGGACCGCGATGGCGATGGTCAGCGCGATGCTCTTCGGCGCCTCGCGTGCCGATCGCGCGCTTGGGCCGCTGGCCTGGGTATTCGGAGCAGCGTTCGTCGTGATCGCCGGGGGATTCTGTCTCGCGCTCGCGCTCACTCCGCCGGCGGGAGGGGAGCCGATCTGGTTCGGACTTCCTCGCCGGGCGGCGATCCTCATCTACGGCATCGGCCTCCTCCCCGTCTTCCTGCTGCCGGTCGCATATGCGATGACCTTCGATCGGGTGACGCTGTCGGATGCCGACCTGGCGTCGTTCCGGGCGCGGCTCGGGGAGATCCGCCAGCGTGGTGCGACTCCGCCGGCAGGGGTCGCGAGCGACGGTCGCGACGGCGGCATCGGCACCAGCGGGAGCGGGGGAAGCGTACGGTGAACCCCCTCCTCCAGGCTGCGACACTTCCTCCGCTCGCCAGGCCGACGGTGATCGGCGTCGCGATCCTCTACTTCGCCGGTGTTGCGGCCATCAGCGTCTGGGCCGCCCGCCGCACGCGTACGGCCGGCGACTTCTTCCTCGCCGGGCAGGGGATTGGTCTCTGGGCGCTCGCCATTGCCGCGATGGCGGCGACGCTGAGCGGCTTCATCTTCGTGGGCGGCCCCGGACTCGTGTACACGATCGGCATGGGTGCGGTGTTCATCGTCATGCCGGCGACGATCACCAACTCGATGACGGCGTGGGTGCTGGCGAAGCGCCTGCGGCTGCTCGGCGAGGCGCGGGGACTGCTCACGATTCCCGACGCGATCGGCGCACGCTACCGCTCCCGCCTGGCCCAGGGACTTGCCGCGGTGGCGATGCTGATCGCGATCGTCGGCTACATGGCGACGAACATCCTCGCCCTCGGCCTCGTCATCGATGCGATCTTCGGCATCGGGCTCGCGCCGTCGATCTGGATCGGGATGCTGGTGACGCTCGCGTACACGGCATCTGGTGGCATCCTCGCCGGGATCTACACCGACCTGCTGCAGGGCGCGCTGATGGCCGTCGCGTCGGCGCTGGTGTTCATCTATGCGCTGCAGGCGGGTGGCGGCATGACGGCGATGTCGGCGACCGTACTCGCCGCCGATCCCGCCTTCCTCGGCCCGTGGGGGAAGCTGACGCCGCTGGCGGCGCTGAGCTTCTTCTTCGTCTTCGGCCTGGGCGTGCTCGGGCAGCCGCATGTCGTGCACAAGTTCTACATGCTGCGCGATCCGCGGCGGTTGCGGTGGTATCCGCTGCTGATGACGCTGGCCCTCGTCGTGACGCTGCTGCTCTTCTTTGGCGTGGGACTGGTGACGAAGACGCTCGTGGTGCGCGGCGAGCTCGCCCCGCTCACCACCCCCGATGCCGCGACGCCCACGTTCCTGCTCGGCTACACGCCGCTGCTGCTTGCCGCCCTCGTCTTCTCCGGCGTCGCTGCCGCGATCATGAGCACCGTCAACTCGTTCATGAACGTCGGCGCTGCCGCGCTGACGCACGACCTGCCCGTGGCGCTCGGCTTCAGGGTGCGGAACGAGCTGCGGTGGGGGCGGATCTGGACGGCGGTCATCGCGGTGGTAGCGGCGGCGATCGCACAGGTTTCGGGAACGCTGGTGGCGTTCCTCGGCATCTTCGGCTGGGGGCTGTTCGCCTCCACGCTGGTGCCGGCGCTGGCGATCGGGCTGAACTGGCGCGGTGCGACGCGCGCGGGCGCCATCGCCTCGATCGCCACCGGGCTCGTGACGACGCTTGGCCTCGAGACGCTCGCCTACCTGAAGTGGTTCACCTTCCCCTCGGGCGTCACGGCCACCGCCGTCGCCCTCGTCACCTCGATCCTCGTCTTCTTCATCGTCTCGTTCGCCGGCAAGCCGGAGCCGCTCGACGAGGACATCGCGTTAGTCATGACCAGCTAGCTATCAGCTATCGGCTATCAGCTATCAGCTTGTTCGGACTGCGGCCTGCGGCCGCTCTGAACTTGATGGGCCACCGTAAAATGGGGTCATTGCAACCCGAGCCGCCGCGAAGCGGCGGCCATCCGAATTAGCCGATAGCTGATAGCCGATAGCTGATAGCTGATGGTTCATGGCAAGTCCTGGCCGATGATGGCTTCGATCTGGGCGCGGGCCGTCCGGTAGTCGAGCCGGGCCTGGATGAGTGCGGAGCGGGCGGAGTTGAGCGACGACTGCGACGTGAGCAGGTCGAGGAGGGTCGAGGCACCGAGGTTGTACCGCTGCTGCTGCACGCGGACGTCCTCCTCGGCCGCGGCGACGCTCGCCTGCTGGATCTGCACTCGCGTCTCGGCGGTGCGCAGCACGCCGATCTGCTGGATGAGGTTCTGGCGGGAGAGGAAGCGCGCATCCCGGCGGTTGGCCTCCGCGATGTCCTCCTGCACCCGGGCACGCGTGAGCTGGTCCTCGCGCGCGAAGTTGTTGAAGACGGGGAGCGAAACGCCGATGCTCCACGTGTTGCTGTGGGCGAGCTGCCCGCCGGCGAATCCATATGCGGGATCGAAGCCGCTGCCGGCGCGCCGGTAGTTCAGGTCGATCGTCGGCAGGTAGTTGCCGCGTGCCCCGCGCACGACCGACTGCGCGGCGGCGTACTGCGCCTCGGCCTGCTCGACGAGCGGACTGTTCTCGGCGAGGGGCATGACCTGCGTCGGGTCGAGTGGGGTGCCGCTGATCCGCTCGAGCGTGTCGGTCGCGCTGGCTGTCACCGGCACCGGCGACGCGACCAGCCGCGTGAGCGCGGCGCTCGACGTGCGCACGGCATTCTGTGCGGTGAGCACCGCCAGCCGGGCATTGCCGACGGCGATGATGGAGCGGAGCGAATCCGACATCGTCGCCGAGCCGGCGCGCACGCGGGCCGAAGCGGCGCGCTGCTGCTGCTCCGCCTGCTCGAGCTCCGCCCGTGCCGCGCTCTCGGACTCGCGGGCGGCGAGCGCATTGTAGTAGGCGATCTTCACGTCGAGCGCGATCCGGTAGCGGGCGGCGACTTCGTTCGCCTCGGCTGCCGTGACGTTGGCGCGCGCCGAGGCGAGGTCGCTGAAGCGGCGGCCATCGAACAGCGT
>JACDHQ010000303.1 GCA_013820975.1 Gemmatimonadaceae bacterium | reverse complement strand
ACTCGCCGACGATCGCCACGGTCTCCCCTTCGTAGGCCTCGAGCGAGATGTCGGCGAGGATCGGCTTGTCGAACGCGAGATCGACGCCTTCCAGTGCGATCACCGGCTTGCTCTCGTCGCGATCGGGCGTTGAGGGATCATCAACGCGGGCCCTCGGCGGATCCTGGTCGAGCTCCGAACGGATCGCCTTGCGAACGGACGCCGGGCGCTCGTCGCCGCGCCGCTCCGACTCGCGCCGCTCGCCCGCTCCTTCACGCGGTCCCTCGCGCGGTCCTGTCATGGAACGAGCACCGCGAGCATCGCCTGCGTGAGGAAGTAGTCGCTCACGAGGATCGAGATGCTCGCCGTCACCACGGTGCGCGTCGTCGCGATGCCGACTCCCTCGGTGCCGCCGGTGGTGTTGAGCCCGAAGTAGCACGCGGTGATGCTGATGATGCCGCCGAAGACAAACGGCTTGACCAGCCCCTGGATGAACTCGTTCGGCATGAAGCCGAAGCTGAAGCCGCCGGCGATGATCTGGTCCCACACGGTGCGCCAGTACATCGACGAGGGGATGCCGACGACGAGGGTCGCGATGACGTTGCCGCCGATGATCGCCACGAGGTCGTTGATGATCGTGAGGATCGGCAGCATGATCAGCGCGGCGAGCACGCGCGGCGTCGCCAGCTTCTTGATCGGGTCGGTCCCGAGCGTGTTGAGCGCATCGATCTGCTCGGTCACCTTCATGGACCCGAGCTGCGCCGCGATGCCCGACCCCACGCGCCCGGCCACCATCAGGCCGGCGAGCACAGGGCCCAGCTCTCGGATGATCGATCCGGAGACGAGGCTGCCGACGTACATCGTCGCACCGAACCGCTGCAGCGCGACCGACGACTGCAGCGCCAGCACCATCCCGGTGAAGAACCCGGTGAGCAGCACGATGCCGAGCGACTTGACCCCGATCTCCTCCATCTGCTGGATCACGTCCTGGTGGTAGAACGGACGCGCAAAGATGAATCGGAGGGACTTGCCGCCGAGGATGAAATATTCCTGAATGGCGCTCACCTTCTCGCGGGTGGCGCGGTTCAGTCGCGTGACGAAGGCGGGCAAGAGGGTCCTGTTGA
The DNA here is from genome assembly GCA_013820975.1 of Gemmatimonadaceae bacterium. GTDB lineage: Bacteria > Gemmatimonadota > Gemmatimonadetes > Gemmatimonadales > Gemmatimonadaceae > JACDHQ01. Next base: position 3,007 of record JACDHQ010000303.1, on the reverse strand, counting down.
GGGCTGGCGCAGGGCCACGATGCTGGAGGCGGGGTCGCTGGAGGGCAAAGGGCATGCCGTGGCGAGCCCTGCGATTGACCCACTGAAGTATAGCCTTAGCTTGCCCCATCGTGCCCCTCTCCATCACGCGGGAGCGCCTCGAGGCGCTCCTCCAGGCCACCCGCGACCGGCGTATCGTCGTGGTCGGCGACGCCATGCTCGACGTCTACCTGCGGGGTGACGTCGACCGGATCTCCCCCGAAGCCCCCGTCCCCGTCGTCCGCGTCCGCGAGCGGAAGTACGCGCTGGGCGGGGCTGCGAACGTCGCCCAGAACGTCGTCGCCACCGGCGCCCACTGCGACCTCGTCGCCGCCGTGGGGGCGGACCGCGGTGCGGAGGTACTGAGGGAGATGCTTGCCGCGATCGACGCCGACGCCGGCGCGCTGGTCGAGGTGGACCGGCCGACGACCACCAAGACCCGCATCGTCGCACGCGCGCAGCAGGTGGTGCGGGTGGACGAGGAGGACGACTCCGACCTCGCGGAGGCCGAGATCGCCCGGCTCCTCGAGGCGGTTCGGCGGACGGTCGGCGAGGCCGACGCGCTCGTGCTCGAGGACTACAACAAGGGGGTCCTCGTCCCGCGGGTGATCGCGGAGGCGATCGCGACGGCGAAGGCCCGCGGCGTCCCGATCATCGTCGACCCCAAGTACCGCAACTTCTTCCTCTACCGCGGCGCCACCGTCTTCAAGCCGAACCGCCGGGAGCTCGAGGCGGCGCTGGGCGCCGCGGTAGACCTCGAGCATCCCGAAGCGCTGCCCGACACCTTCCGGCGGCTCGGCGTCGACTACCTGCTGCTCACCCTCGGCGAACAGGGGATGGCGCTGCTGGCGGCGGACGGCCCGATCCGCCGCGTGCCGACGGTTGCACGCGAGGTGTATGACGTCGTCGGCGCCGGCGATACGGTGACGGCGTACCTCGCCACCGTGCTCGCGGCGGGCGGCTCGGTCGAGGAAGCGGCTGTCATCGCGAATTACGCCGCCGGCGTCGAAGTGGCGAAGCTCGGTGCGGCGACGGTGACGCCGGGGGAGATTCTCGATGCGTACGAGGCGTATGCGGCGGCGCAGGACGGGTAGCAATCCGGTAGATTGCGCGGCACGAGATCACGGCCCAGTAGCTCAGCGGTTAGAGCAACGGACTCATAATCCGGGGTGCGTGGGTTCAAATCCCACCTGGGCTATCGAGGCGCGCGAGGGCTACCCCCCTCCGAGCGCCCGGATTACATTTTGACGCTCGCACCGCTGCACGCTGGCGGCCCGCGACGGGAGCGTAGCTCAGCTGGTTAGAGCGCTGCTTTCACACAGCAGAGGTCCACGGTTCGAGCCCGTGCGTTCCCACCTCGATAGGACGAAGGCCCGGTAGATGCCGGGCCTTTGCCGTTTCTGAGACGAGCGAATGAGATGCGAGATGCGAGATGCGAGATGCGAGATGCGAGATGCGAGATGCGAGATGCGAAGTCGGGGACGCTCGCAGCTCGCAGCTCGTTTACGGCAGCATCGGATCGACGGCTTCCTGCTCGCCCTCGTCCGGCGCCGGCCGCCGCTTCCGCTCCGATCCCCGCTGCGCGACCCGCACCTCGGCGCCCCCGTGCCGCAGCCGCCCGATCAGCGCCTCGTCCACCCGCGCGCGTATGATCAGGCGGTCCTCGCTCGTCCGCTGGCCGAGGACCTCGCCATCACGGTGCAGCTCCGCGAGCAGCCGGCCGTCGGACACCGACATCTCCACCTCGGCCACCGGCCGTCCCTCGCGCGATGCCGCGACCAGCGCGCGACGCAGCGGCTCGAGCCCATCCTCCGCCACGGCACTGACGAACACCGCATTCGCCTTCCGGTCGGTGACCCGTTCGTGCAGCGCGTGCAGGGCATCTTCGTCGAGCTGGTCGATCTTGTTGAAGACCAGGAGCACCGGTTGCTCGTTGGCGCCGAGCTCCTCGAGCACGGTGTCGACGACGAACTTGTGCTCCTCCCAGTGCGCGTGGCCCGCATCGATCACGTGCAGCAGGAGGTCGGCCTCGTTCACCTCCTCGAGCGTCGCGCGGAAGCTCGCCACGAGATGGTGGGGGAGCTTGCGGATGAACCCCACCGTGTCGGTGAGCAGCACCCGCGCGTCGCCGACGTCGGCCTCGCGCGTGAGCGGATCGAGCGTGGCGAACAGCCGGTCCTCGACGTGCACCTCGGGCGCCTCCGCCAGCGCGCGCAGGATCGAGGACTTTCCCGCATTCGTGTAGCCGACCAGCGACGCCTTGAACTCGTGCTGCCGGCTCTGCCGCTGCACCTCGCGCGAGCGCTCCACGTCGCGCAGCCGCACCTTGAGCAGCTTGATGCGGTGGTTGACGAGCCGGCGGTCGGTCTCGAGCTGCGTTTCACCAGGGCCGCGCATGCCGATGCCCGCCTTGTACCGCTCGAGGTGCGTCCACATGCGGGTGAGGCGGGGCAGCATGTACTCGAGCTGCGCGAGCTCAACCTGCATCTTCGCCTCGCTCGTGCGGGCGCGAAGCGCGAAGATGTCGAGGATGAGCTCCGCCCGGTCGACGACGCGCTTACCCACCATCTTCTCGATGTTGTTGCCCTGCGACGGCGACAGCTCGTCGTCGAAGATGACGAGCGATGCGTCAAGCTCCCGCGCGCGCTCCGCCAGCTCGTCGATCTTGCCGCTCCCGAGATAGGTGCCCGGATGCGGCCGGTCGATCTGCTGCGTCACCCACCCCACGACCTCGGCGCCTGCCGTATCGGCCAGCTCGGCGAGTTCCCGCAGGTGGTCTTCCATCGCATGCTTGTCGGTGCCGCGCTTGCGCGGCGCCCCGACGAGGATCGCCCGCTCCTGCGGCGCCTCGATTTCAATGAGATCTCTACTGATCTACGGATCCTCGGTAAGGGCCATCAGCTATCGGCTATCGGCTATCGGCTTGTTCGGACGGCGGCCTGCGGCCGCTCGGAATCCGGGCGCTTGCGCCGCTCGGGTAGTGTAGTGC
>JACDHQ010000302.1 GCA_013820975.1 Gemmatimonadaceae bacterium | reverse complement strand
CGACGGGGGTGACCTCCTCGGGCGACGCACTCCGCCATGCCTCGTAGTCGGCGAGCCGGATCCATTCACCGTTGCACGTGCCGCAGCGCAATGCCTGCAACGCCGGCTCCACTTCCGTCCGGCGGAGGGTGGGACGGTCACAGTTTGGACAAGACATGATTCCTGATGATGAAGGTGCGCCACTGGCTCAAAACCCGGCTGCCTGCTCCCGTGGGGGGATCTCGCGGCATGCGCCCCGGCTGACGGCACCGCGCACCACCAACGTGTCCGGTGGCGACGCCATGACCGAGTCGTCGACCAGCCGTCCGTCCCGCACCTCGGTCGAGCGAAAGACGTCACGGTGTCGTGCTCCCATGCTGTCGTATTCGGTCGCGAACTGCAAGAGCCCCGGAACTCCCACCTCACGGCACTCTCCCCAGAAGAGCCGGGACACGAGCAGCAGGCTGTCGGTCTCGTAGTTCCGGATCGGCCCCGGGTAAACGTACCACCCCTTCGTGTCCCGGCCGAGAAACCCCACGGTGTCACCGACTGCCTGTAGCAGCACCGACAGGCTGGCGTCGCACCCGCTGCACTCCACGCCGGACGCGACCACGTACGGCCCGCCGTTCGCATCGATGCGGCCGATGTATTCGATGGCACCCCGCAGCCGGCTCGGTACGGTTACACCCGAGGGAAAACGCCATAGGGTATCAGCTACGAGGACCGGAACCCCTTCCCACACCGTGTCCGCCGTGCTGCGGGGCGGAGCGCTGCGAGGCAGTGAATCGCGAAGGGGATCCCCGCAGCCGGTGCTAGGCAATACCGTCAGCCCGGCAATAAAGAGGAACACTCGGTCGAGTGGACGTCCGCTCATCCCAGTTGCTCTTCGATTGACCGCGTCCGCGGGGTCTCGACCTCACCGGTGTGCTTCGTCGTCACGGTCTCGATGAGCATCACCCAGCACTCCTCCGGCGCGACAGGGTTGTGCCGCACCCCGCGCGGCACGACCACGAACTCGCCGGGGCCGAACTCGACTTCTCCGTCCTCGAGCTGGATGCGGAGCCGCCCGCGCATCACGAGGAAGAGCTCGTCCTCTCCCTCGTGCGCGTGCCACACGAACTCTCCCTTCAGCTTGGCGACCTTGACGTACTGGTCGTTCACGCGGCCGATCACCTTCGGCGACCAGTACGCCGTGACTGCAGCAAACTGCGACTCGATGTCGACGGCGGTCAGCATGCTTCCTCCAGCCATTCCAGGACGGCCGAGTTGAACGCCTCGGCACAGGTGACCATCATCCAGTGGCCTGCGGGGAGTGAAACCACGCGACAGCCCGGCTTTACCGCGAGATCCCGCGCCCATGCGCGCGAGTGGAACATGAACGGCTTCCGCTCGCCGTATACGAAGAGCATCGGCACGTCCGGCGGACGCAGTCGGCCCTTCGGCCTCCCGCCCCTGACGCCGAACCACATGACGGCGTACGGGTACGCCATCCCGGCGTGGATGTCCTGAGCAGCTGCCGGCGCCCCCATGAGGCGCGCGAAGATGCGCGACATCACGTCGCCGATCCGTCCGCCGATGCGCCACGCGGTCGCCAGGTAGAGTTGGTAGGCGGCCGTCATCAGCTTCGCGGGGATGCCCAGCTCGCGGAGGTGGCGGCGCGATCCTGCATCCCCGATATCGGCCGCGACGATGCGCGCGACTCGCTCCGGATATCGGGCCGCGAATGCGTAGCCGAAGACGCAGCCCCAGTCGTGCAGCACCAGGGTGACCTGCTCGCCTCGGCAGGCACTGTCGATGACCTGATGGATGTGGCCGATGACCTCGTCGAAGCTGTACGCGCGGCGTGACCCCTGCTCGAAGCCGGGCAGGGTGAACCTGATGCAGCGATAGCGACCCTCGAACGCCTCGACCTGCGCATCCCAGAGGCGCTCCGTATCGGGCCATCCGTGGATGAAGACGAGCACACCATCAGTCCGGGACATGCACGCGCTCCTTGATGTGCTTGAGGTTCGCCACGATGGTGAACGTCATCACCACGAGCAGCGACCACGAGCTCCACTTGCCGACATGCACCGTCGTCCATGCCCCCAGCTGGTCCGGATACCGCCAGATCCCGAAGAAGGTGCTGATGTTCTCGGCCAGCCAGATGAACAACCCGATGAGCAGGAACGACGAGAGCAGCGGCATCGTGCGATCGCGGTCGAGCGGACGCAGGATGACCGTCGTGCGTGCATACAGCCCGAGCGCCAGCGCCGCGAGATACCAGCGAAGGTCCATGATGTAGTGGTGCGTGAAGAAGTTCGCGTAGATCGCGAGCGCCACGAGCGCCCCCATCCAGTAGGGGGGATGATGCCGGATCCGCAGGTCGAAGAGCCTCCACGCCTGGATGATGTAGCTGCCGACCGCTGCGTACATGAAGCCGGAGAAGAGCGGGACGCCGAAGACCTTGGTGTACGCAAAGTCGGGGTAGCTCCACGACTGGATTGCATCGGACGTCTTGAACACCTCGAGCGCGAACCCGATGATGTGGAAGATCGTGATCGCCTTCAGCTCATCCCGGCTCTCGAGCTTCGCCCAGACCATGCCGGCCTGGATCGCGACCGCGATGATGAGGAGCAGGTCGTAGCGCGGGATGCCGAGGATGCCGGCGCGCGGCATCGCGAACACCGCGAAGAAGAACAGGCCGGCGAACAGGCACGCGCGGGCGTTCTTGAACCCGAACCAGAGGAACTCGAGCAGCGCGCGTTGGGCGCCAGCGAGGCCGGGACGGGGCCGCGGATCGATGAGGTGCGCGTCGAGGGAGACGAGAGGGTTCGTCAATGCAGCTGCCGCGCGCTCAACGGGACGCTCACGAGGGGAATTGTCGTGCCGTTCAGCTGGCCGTGGGCCCTTCGCCGATCGCCAGCGGCACGCGCTCGTGCAACATCGTCGTGACGTAACGCTGCCCCTCGCTGATGCGCTCGACCTCGATCGCGATCGACTCGACGGCATGCTCGACGCGCGCCAGCCGCTCCTCGGCAGATCCGATGCGCTGCTTGTCCACCGACAGCGCCTTCATGCGTTCCTGGTGGGTCAGCCATGTCTTGAGCATCCAGCCGGTGATGCCGAAGACGACGGCGATTGCAATTTCTTCCATTGGACGGTCTCGGTTGGCGATTCAGGGGCGCCGTGATGGAGAAGGATACGTCATTTGGTCGGCCGGTGGCTGGTACGGCCCGAGGAGCGGGACCCGGCGTCCGCGGATCAGGTGCCCGCCGACTCCAACGACGATGAGCGTCGCAACGGCCACCGTGATGCCGAAAACGACGCCCTGCCCGGGAGCCGGCTGCAAGGCGGGCACGCGGGTCGCGACTTCCGACACCGCTGCCGCCATGAGACCCACGTACGACCAGGTCATCCACTGATAGTGATGCTCGAGCGCCTTCGCCCGGGCCGCGGCATTCCTTGAGCGCCTGGCCTTCCGTGCCCTGAGTGCCGCGATCGTGCCGGCCAGCACCGTCGCGAGGCTGAAGACGGCGGCGACGTGAAATGGCCCGAAGCCGCCGAAGAGCCGATAGATGAGCAGCGCCGTCAGGTTGAGCAGCAGCATGCTCGCGACATAGGCCCAGCCCACCTGCCGATGCCGCCTCGTTCCCTTGCGCGTGACGAGCACTGCGGCGCCGGTTACCATGGCGGCAACTGCCGCGATGGTGTGAATCCAGCCGATGGAGAGCATACCTCCGGTACGAATGCGGCCGGCGAAAGATTCGCCGGGGGCGCCCGGGACTTACCGCCCGACCAGCGCCAGCTCGTCGAGCCGAAGCTCGAACTTACCCTCGCTGGGACCCGCCACGATCGCGATGCCGAGAATCCCCGCCGCTTCAGTACCGAAGTCGCTCCACGCGAACTTGTGCCCCGCCCAGTCCGCCGTGGCGACGAAGGTCCGCACCCGCGGCGCCATCCCGTTCTCGCGCATGAACACCATCACGCGATACGTCGCACCATCGCCCTTCGCCTGGAAGCTGAAGCCCCCGGTCGCCGAGAGGTCGGCGGGCTGCATCGGCTGGGCTGCGGGAAACCACATCGCACCGGCCCACGGCGACGCCGTGCCACCGTTCACGGTCCCGCGCACCACAAGCGCGCGGGACGTCGCA
>JACDHQ010000010.1 GCA_013820975.1 Gemmatimonadaceae bacterium | reverse complement strand
CTCCTCTTCCTCGAGCTCGTTGAGCAGCTCCGCCGCCGTCGTCTCCGCATCCGGACCCATCCGCATGTCGAGGGGCGCCCCCTCGCGGAAGGAGAAGCCGCGCGCCGCATCGTCCACCTGGTGCGACGAGATGCCGAGATCGGCGAGGATCGCGTGGAAGCCTGTATCGCCGACACCCGCCAGCGTCGCCGCATCGGCATAGTTGCCGGTCACGATCGTGAGGCGCCCCTCGGCCTCGAATGCCGCCAGCCGGGCGCGCGCGCTGGCGATCGCCTCGGGATCGCGATCGATCGCCGTGACGTGTTCCACCCCGGCCTCGAGGAGCGAGAGCGTATGCCCGCCGCCGCCGAGCGTGCAGTCCAGCGCCGTGCGCGCCCCGGCGAAGAGGTCGAGGATCTCCGCGGCAAGGACGGGCGCGTGATACGCGCTGTCCCACCTTCCATTCATGGCGGCCGGCCCAGACATTTACGCTCCCCCAGCAACGTTCAATGCAACGTAAGCATCTCGCCCTCATCGTTCATGGCGCACGCGCCGGCCGCGACGACCTGCGCCACCTCGTGAGCTGGGTGCGTGGCCGGGGGCACCTCGTGGAGGTGCTGCCAACGTGGGAGTCGGGCGACGGCAGCTGGCTCGCCGCCTCGGCGGCCGACCGCGGCGCTGACGCCGTCGTCGCCGTCGGCGGGGACGGCACGCTCAACGAGGTGGTCAACGGGCTCGATGGCCGTGACACGCCGATGGGAGTGATCCCCCTCGGCACGGCGAATGATTTTGCGCGGCAGGTCGGCATCCCGCGCGATCCCGATCACGCCATGGACGTCGTGCTGCAGCGCGCGCCCGTGCGCATGGATACCGCGTCGCTCAACGGGCGGCGCTTCGTCAATGTGTCGAGCGGCGGCATCGGGGCCGAGACGACGGCGGAGACACCCGCAGATGCCAAGGCGTCACTGGGGTCGCTCGCCTACGCGATCACGGGGCTCCGGAAGGTGGCGACGCTCACGCCGTACCGGGCGCGCTTCCGCGCCGACGAGCTCGACCTCGATGCCGAATTCCTCGTCTTCGCCGTCGGCAATGCCCGCACCACCGGCGCCGGCACGCTGCTGGCGCCTCACGCATCGGTGACCGACGGCTACCTCGACGCGACGATCATCGAGTCGATCCCGCGCCGCGAGTTCGCCCAGATGATGATGAAGGTGAAGCGCGGCCACCATGTCGCGACGCCGGGAGTCCACTACGCCCGCGTTCGGTCGCTGGTCATCGAATCCGACACGCCGGTGAGCGTGAACGTCGATGGCGAGAACCTGCAGCTCCGGCGTCTTGAATATCGCGTCCGCCCCGGCGACCTCTGGGTGCATGCGAAGCACCTCCCCGGGGAGGCGCCGAAGGCCGGCCACTTCGAGTGACCGCGCCTGGCACTCACGCGGTGCCGTCGTGCAATGAAAAAGGCCCCGGCATCTGCCGGGGCCTTCCTCATCAGCGGATAGCTGATAGCTGATAGCCGATAGCCGATAGCTGTCTGTTACCTGCCGCACAGCTGCCGGCGATACTGCCCGACCGGCGCCGAGTACTGCTGGATCAGCCCCATGATCTGGCCGGCGGTCTCCGCGGAGACCGACGCGCCCGCGGGCATCGCCATCTGAGCGGTTGCCCACACATCCTCGATCAGGCGGGCCTCGGCGCAGCTCTTCGTCTGCTCGAGCTTCTGCAGGGCATCGAGGCCGACCTGGAAGGCCGAGACGCCCAGGAAGTACTTCGAGTTGGCCGACGGCGCGATCCGGTCGACGGCCTGCGCCATCGCCATCGCCGACTGCCAGTCGGCCCGCAGCTTCGAGTCCTGCGCCTTCTGGACTGCCGGACCGACCGCGCCAAGCAGCGCACTGCCGATCGACTCGCGATCCGCGCCACCGGCGATTGCCGTGGTGGCGAAGGCAAGGGCGCTGTCCGCCATCCCCTGCTCACCGAGACCGACGATGATGAAGAGCGCTCCGTTCTGCACCAGCGGATCGATCGCGTAGGCCCGCTGCATCACCGCCACGGCCTGCGGCAGCTGTCCGAGGGAGCGCAGGAGCTGCCCCTGCTGCATCAGGAAGGTCGCATTCGTCGGGAACCGCTGCGCGGCACGCGCCGCCACTTCGGCCGCACGCTGGTACTGGCTATCCGCGGCGAGGGCTCCGACGGTCCGCGCGAAGTAGTCCGCCGTGGCGGCCGCCGTATCGAGCGAGACGAGCTGCTCGCCGACTTCGATCGCGCGGCGGTACTGCTGCGCGTTGAGCAGCACGAGCCACTGCGTGCGGAGGAGCGACGGGTCGCCCGGGTTCTGCACGACGAGCGTATCGACGATCGAGATCGCGCGATCGGGGTTGCCGGCACGGACGAGCGACGGGATGATCTGGTCCACCAGCAGCGACACGTTGGTCGGGTCGGCCTGGAAGAGTTGCACGAGCATCTCGGTCGCCTGCGCCGAGTCGCCCTTGGTGTTGTACGCATCGTGCGCGAGGCCGAGCGCGTGCTTGCTCTTCGGGTCGATCTCGATGACACGGTTCGTCACGGCCAGCACCTCGTCGGCGCTTGCCCCCCGCTCCTTGAGCGCGGTCGCGAGGCAGAGGCGCGCGAGCGTGGACTGCGCGTACAGGCCGATCCCTTCGTTGGCGAAGCGCATGGCCTCATCCCACTTCTGCTCGCGGAGCGCCTGCTCGCACTTTTTGTTGGCATCCAGCTGCTTGCGGGCTTCCTTCACGTCGCGGGCGATCTGCCGCGCAGCGTCGCCCACATTGCGCGCCTCGGCTGGGGGCAGCGGCTGCGAGAGCGAGACGTCGCGAGCAAGCGCCAGCCGGGCCTCGACCCGGACGCCGCCGTCCGCCGTCTTGGTCACGGTGCCGTCGATGATCTCGTCGGCCCGCATGAGCCGCGCGAGCTCGCGCGTGTCGTTCGCGCTGAGGGCCGAGTCGGGCCGGTAGCCGGAGGCCTCGAGCGTCTCGTTGATGTTCTCCTTCTTGATCACGAAGAGCTGCCGGACCGGCACCTCCTGCTGCACGCGGGTGCGGATCGCGTCGGCTCCCGCCACGCCGAGCCCGCGGTCCGCGCTGCGGAACGTGGCCACCAGCACGCGAGCATCCGGCTCGATCGTGCGCTGCGCATGGGCGGGCGTGACGACGGCGGTCGCCCCGACGAGGGCGAACACGCTGCCTGCCGTGAGCGCATAGCGATGCAAAGCCTTCACAGTCCTAACCTCCAAAGCGTTGAACAGTGTACCCGATCGAGTGCAGAAAAGTTCATTCCGCGAGAACAACAAAATGGGCGAAGAGGGACTCGAACCCCCGACATCCTGCGTGTAAGGCAGGCGCTCTAACCAACTGAGCTATTCGCCCGGTCGGAGGGCAGCGCGGGCCGCCAGTACCTCAGGACTTGATGATGGCCACCGGGACCAGGATGCAATACCCGAGCACCAGGAGAATGGGTGCAATCGTCTCGCCACCGCGTACGAGATCGGCATACCCTGCGATGAGGCTCAGGGCGCTCAGCCCCCACCAGAGCATGCGGCGGGTGGCCGCGGGCATCCCCGGGGTGCCGGGTCGCGTATCGTTTTGTGCCATAACCGGGTAGTGTAGGCCGGGGCGGAAAATGTGTCAAGACAAGGGCTTGCGTGGGCCGGCGGACTCTGCCGCCCGCGTCATCCGGGGTACTCCGGCGGAACGGGGGGACCCAGCAACTCGGCCAGCATGCCCTCCCCGGCGGCCCGCTCGGCTGCCTCATCGGCCGCGATGAGCGCCGCCATCCGCTCCCGGTTTCGCCGCCGCCGCGCCAGGTAGAGCGGCAGCACGATCCCCATGAAGACCGCGAGGCCGAGCGACGTGTCCACGAACAGCGCCAGCAGCCCGTACCGGAGGCGGGTGCGGCGCACGAAATCCGCCTCGAAGCTTGCCTGCGTGGTCCCGTACGCCGCGCGAAGCGCCCCGTCGAAGGTTCGCCGCTCGCGCCATTCCATGAAGAAGATCGCGAGCCCCCGCTGCGGATCGAGCGCTGCGATGTCGCTCACCGCCTGGTAGCCAAGGGCGTAGCCGGTCTGTGCACGGCTGCTTCCCCCCTCGAAGAGTTCGTCCAGCTCGTCCAGCGTGGGGACTCCGCGGAGCGCGAGCGCGAAGTTGGCCGCAAGAATCTCCGCGCGCGCCCGCTCCCCGGCGGCGTAGGCGGCATAGCCTTCGTCGAACCACCGCGGCGGCAGCTCCCCCATCGCCTCGTGCAGCGCGAGGTGCGCGAGCTCGTGCCGCAGCACCTCGAAGGGGTTGCCGGCGTCACTGCCGCTCCGGCGCCCCTGCATCACGATGCGGCGGGCCGCCGGGAAGGCAACGGCGGCTCCCCACTCGGGCACCGTCGGCCCGATCCACTGCCGGAAACGGCGTGCATCCGGTGCGATGGCGATGTGGACCGGCTGCCGTGGGCGCGGCAGCCCGGGGAAGGTGTCGGCGGCGAGGGCGCTCGCCAGCAGCGATCGCGCGAAATTCTCGTCCGCGGGATAGAGCACGAACGTGAAGCGCCCAGACTCGATCCGCAACGGCGCGTCGTCCTGGGCGAATGCCGGGGCCGCCACGAGGAGGAGCAGGAGGAGCAGGTGCGAGACGGGAGCTGCGAGCGCCGCCCGCCGCCGTGGTAATTCCCTGCCCCAGACTTCCGACTCTCGACCGTCCTTCAGGGTTCTCCGCCCGCCTCGACGGTCGTCAGGACCTCCGCGCAGCGCTTGCCCCATGGGGTGAACTTGTTCGCCGCATACCCCTCCCGCCACGTCTGCATCGCCTCGTCACGCTGGCCGTTGAACCAGTATGCCCGTCCCAGTTCGTGGTACGCCTGAATGAGGTTGGGCCCGAGCCGGAGCGACTTCTGGAAGAACGTCTGGGCGTCCTCGAACATGTCCCGCTCGAGGTACACCAGCCCAAGATAGAAGTGCGCGTAGAGCGTGGCCTTGGGGTCGTTGTTGAGCCGGATCGCGCGCGACAGGTGCTCGATGGCCTCGCCGAAGATCTGCTTCTTGAGGCAGATGTAGCCGACGTTGATGCGCGCCAGCGCGTTCGCCGGCTCCTTCATCAGCACCTGCTGGAAGCTCATCAGGGCGTCGTCGTACTTCTCGTTCAGCATCATCGCCCAGCCGAGGAGCGACTGCGCCTGCATGTCGCCGGGTGACAGTGAGAGCGCCTTGTTGAGCGCCGCCTCGGCGCCGTCGTAGTCGCTGACGGAGATGAGGCTCCATCCCTTCTCGATGAAGGTGGACGCACCGATGTGATCTGCATGGACGACCGGCTTCTCCCCGGCGAACTCCGGTGCGTTGGAGGGGACGCCGGCCGCCATCGCCTTCCACTTGTCCACGAGCGTCTTCACCTCGTCCTTCAGCGCCGACAGCGCGGCGACATCGGCCTCGATCGCCTTGAACAGCCCGACGATCTCCTGCTTGAGCGCCTCGCGCTCCTGGGCGACCGCCGAGCCTGCGAGGCGCGCGTCGAGCGCCTCGAACGCCGCCCGGTGTGCCGTCAAGTCAGCCATGGCCGGTTCCCCCGTCCTCGCGGCCCGTCGCGGCGCCGATCTGCAGCCGCTCCGTCGCCGTGAGCAGGCGGTCGACGTCGAGGGCGATCACGAGCTCGTCCCCGCGCTTCACGAGGCCGCGCATGTACTCCCCGGCCAGCCCGCGGAAGAAGGGCGGCGGGGGCGTGACCTCGCCGGCGCCAGTCACCTCGAGGACTGCGTCCACCGTGACCGCGATCCACTCGTCGCCCGCGTGCATGATGAGGGTGCGCATCTCGGGGCGGGCGTCCATCTCGGGCAGCTCGAAGCGTCGCCGGAGGTTGATCACCGGCACGACCCGCTGGCGGTACTCGATGACGCCGTCGATCCACGCGGGCACGTCGGGCACGGGACGCGCCTGCTGCTGGCGGAGCACGCGCTCCACCGACTGCACGCTGGCGGCGAAGAGGTCCTCGCCGACGCGAAACACCACCATCTTCTCGAGCGCGTTAGTCATGCGCGATCTCCCCCATCGGTGGCACGGCAGGCGGCCACGAGGGCGTACAGGTCAACGAGCACAATGATGCCGGCGGCACGCTGCACGACGCCGCGGACGATCCCATCCAGGTCGCCGCCACCGGGCGGCCGTATGTCCCCCTCCTGCACGTCGTCGAGCAGGTCCTCCACGTCGTCCACCGCCAGTGCCACCCGCGCGCTGCTACCCGGCGGCCGGATGACCATCGCGGTAGCTCCCGCATTCATGGCCATCCCGAGTGCGCGCCGCGGATCATACAGCGGCACGAGGGCGCCGCGGAGGGGGAATACCCCGCGCAGCGCGGAATTCTCCCCGGGAATCCCCTGCACCGCCGCTGCGTCGATGTCGAGGGCCTCCTCGACGGTCTCCAGCGGCGCCGCGAACCGGGAAGCCCCGACGCGAAAGAGCAACAGGTTACGCATGGGCAGCGTGGACCTCCGCCACCAGCGCCGCAATCGCCGCCGCCACATCGCCAAGGGGGACGACGCGGTCGGCGCCCGCGGCCTGCACCGCCGCATGGGGCATCCCGAAGATCGTCGAGGTGGCGCGGTCCTGGACGATTGCCCGTCCGCCGGCGTCGCGGATCGCGCGCAGCCCATCGGCGCCATCGCGTCCCATGCCGGTGAGCACGACGCCGACGACCGACCGCCGGAAGAGTGCCGCGACCGAATGAAAGAGATGGTCGGCGGCGGGTCGCACTCCCCAGAGCGTCGGTGCATCCGCGTCGCTGAGCGCCACGGTCGGTGCCTCGCGCCTGCCCGTCAGGGTCAGGTGGCGTCCTCCCGGTGCCACGTACACCCAACCCGACCGGATCGCCACCCCCTGCTCCGCCTCGGCGACGCGGATCCCGCTCGACACGTCGAGCCGGTGCGCCAGACTGCGCGTGAAGCCGGCGGGCATGTGCTGCACGATGAGGACCGCCGCATCCAGGTCTGCCGGGAGCGAGGGCACGACATCCGCGAGTGCCCGCGGCCCGCCCGTGGACGCCGCGATCACCACGACCACCTCGGGAGCGGCACCCGGCGGATGGTGCGGCACGGCGGGCAGGCGCGGGTGCGCCACCAGCATCCGTACGCCGGCGAGGTTGACCTCCCGCGCTGCGCGCAACGCATGGAGGAGGCGGCCTTCCACGCGCTCGAGGTCGAGGCTGATCGGTCCCGACGGCTTTCGCACGAAGTCCACCGCGCCAAGTTCCAGCGCGCGGAGCGTGGCGTCGTGCCCCCCATGCACGGTCGCCGCGCTCAGCATCACGACCGGTCGCGGCGTCTCGCTCATGATGTAGCCGAGCGTCTGGATGCCGTCGAGCTCCGGCATGTCGATGTCGAGCGTCACGATGTCGGGCTCGAGCTCGTGGATCTGCTCGAGGGCCTGGTGCCCGTTGCGCGCTGTCCCGACCACGCGGAACTCTCCCGAGCTCGCGACGAGCTGGGAGACGAGCCGACGCATGAACGCGCTGTCGTCGACGACGAGGACGCCCGGGAGGCTAGAGCTCACGGTCTCCCATCCGGAGGGAACGCACCCGGACCCGTCCGTCCGAGCAGTGGAGATACACGCTCCGCCCATGCTCGCCGCCGACATCCTCGGCGACGACGCGAATGCCGGCCGCGCGCAGCGCCTCGCGGGCGGCGATCGCATTGCGCTCGCCGATGTTGATGCCGCCGCCACCGGCGAGCAGCGAGCCGAACATGCTGGCGCCGCCGATGAGGCGCGCCGTGTAGCGCGAGGGATCGCCAGCCCCGAGTGCCCGCATCTCCGCCACGAGCGCCGGCACCGCCGTCTCCGCCACCTTGGCGGGGTTGGTCCGGTCGCGCGTCTGGGCGAGCGACGGCAGCAGCACGTGCGCCATGCCACCGACGTTCGCCGCGGCGTCGTGCAGCACGATCGCGACGCACGAGCCGAGGCCGACGGTCTGCAGCTGAACGTCGGTTCCCTGTGCCGCGGCGAGGTCGGCCACGCGGACACTGATGCTGCGCACGGCGGGCTTCGTCATGGCTTCTGGAAGATGCGCTCGCGTGCGTCCACGGCGGTGAAGCGGCGGCGCGCGTCGCCGAGCAGCGTCTCGACCTTGCCGAGCACGAGGAAGCCGCCGGGGGCGAGGGCGTCGAAGAACGTGCTGAAGAGCCGTTCCTGGGAATCGCGGTCGAAATAAATCAGCACGTTGCGGCAGAGGATCAGGTGATGCGGCCCCGGCGGCGCCGGATCGTGCAGAAGGTCGACGGTCGCGAAGCGCACCATGCGCCGCACGTCGTCGCGCACGGTGAAGGGCGGCTCGGCGCCGAAGTACGCCGTGCGCACGACCTCCGGGGTCTCGGCGAAGTCGCCGGCGTCGAACCCGCCGCGCGCGGCATTCTCCAGCGAGACCCGGTCGATGTCGGTGCCGAGGACGTCGAGGCGGGACAGCCGGGCCACCTCGTCGAGCCGCGAGGCATGCAGGTGGAAGAGCACGGCGAGCGAATACGGCTCCTCGCCCGACGAGCACCCAGCGCTCCACACGCGCAGCGGCCCGTCGGGACGCGACCACACGGTCGGGATCACGATGCGCTCCAGCACCTCGTACACCTCGCGATTCCGGAACAGGCGGGTCACGTTGATCGTCAGCGCGTCGATCAGCCGGTCGTACTCCCGCGCATCGGCATCGAGCAGCTGCGCGTAGTCGGCGAAGGCGTGGACGCCGCGCGCGCGCATGCGCACGGCGATCCGGCGCCGCAGGCACTTTTCCTTGTAGCTGGCGCACCCGAACCGGCGCTCGCGCGCGATCTTTTCCGTCAGCAACCGGAACCCCGCCTCGTCACTCGCCGCCACCTCGCCCGTCACGCCGTCGCCCGGATCGCCGTGAGGTTCGTGCGCACGATGGCGTTGTCGGGGTCGAGCTGGAGCGCGCGTTCCCAGCAGCGGATGGCGTCATCGCGCTCCTGGCGCCGGAAGTGGATGTTGCCCAGGCGGAGGTAGACGTCATCGCCGAGCTCGGGGGCGAGCGCGGTCGCACGCCGGTAGGCGTCGAGCGCCTCGTCGTAGCGGCCGGCGCGATACAGGCAGTCGCCGAAGTTCTTGTGGAGCTGCGGCATCGCGCCGTCCTCGGCCAGCCCGGTCTCGAGCGCGGTCAGGGCCGCCTCCACGCTCCCCTTTCGTTCGAGGATGACGGCGTGGGTGTTGTGCAGTGCGGACGAGCGCGGATGCGCGGCCAGTCCCTCCTCGACGACGGCGAGCGCTCGCGGGATGTCGCCGAGCATCGCCGCGGCAAGGGCCGCGTAGTGAAACCAGGGCGCCGCCGGCTGCCGCGTGCCGTAAAGCGGCCGCGCGGCGGCGAGCGCGGCGTCCGCCGTCTCGGCCTCGCCGTTGCGCATTGCCATCACGCCGAGCGAGGTGTGGACCCGCGGGTCCTTGCCTCCCCCCCGGCGTAGCGCCTCCTCCAGCGCCGCCCCCGCATCCGCGAACCGGCCAAGCTGCTCGAGGGCGAGCGCCAGGTTGTAGTGCACCGCCGGACGCACGCCGGGCTGCAGCGCGGCCTCCGCAAACGTGCGCGCGGCCTCCTCGAAGCCGCCCTGGCGCATCTGGATGAGCCCCTCGTAGAAACGCGCCGCCTGGTCGTTGGGACGCAGGTCCCGCACGCGGCGGAACTCCCGCAATCCCTCCTCGAGCATCCCGGTCTTGTAGAACGCGACGCCGAGGTTGCGGTGTTCCTCGACTTTCGAGTCGGAGATCGTGGACTCGGTCGCGCGGGACTTGCCGATCTTGTGGACGAACCCCGCGCTGGCGAGGCCGTACAGCGCCTTGCCGACCTCGAATTCGACGAGGCCGGAATCCTCGATCAGCTGCGTGACGTCGCGCCGGCCGTCGATCAGCTCGATGAGGCGGCGCTGATGCGCCTCGAGCTGCGCCTCGGTGTCGTTGAGCTTCGGCAGGTCGAGCTCGAAGATGATGTCGAAGCTCGGGATCTTCTTCTCGATCAGGCTCCACTCGTCGACGCGCCGCGCGCCCTCGAGCAGCAGGGACTCCGGGTTGACCGACACCATGATGTCCTGGCTGTCCGGCGCCGCATCGGGCTCGAAGTTGAACGTCCCCTCGGTCCACGTGAAGAGGAAGTACACCGCTTCCTCGATCTGGATGCGGATGTGCGCCGTGAGCGCGTCGCGCGTGAGCGCCCCTTGCGCCACGAGCAGCTCACCGAGCCGGACGTCGCGGTGCAGCCGCTGGGCCTCGATGGCGGTGTCGAGCTGGGCCTGCGTGATCACCCCGTTCTTCACGAGGAGGTCGCCAAGGCGGTCGCGCCGGTTGACGATGGACGCGTACGAGATGCGGCCCTTGTCGAAGTAGATGTACCCGAAGTTGTTGCGGTGCGCGACGCTGAGGCAGCCGGTCTTGCTGCCGAGCGCCAGCAGCTGGAGGACGTCGGGGAGGCTCGCTTCGCGCAGGCTGCCGCGGATCGCCATCAGCGCACCTCCTCGATCAACCGCGCGCCGATGTCGGGCCACGTCCACGTGACCTTCTCGTCGTCGAGGAAGAACGTGTCGGTGCCGCGCGCCGCGACCGGCATCGACAGGCGCGGTGCCGCGTGGCCGGTCCGGGGTACCATCCCGACCTCGGCGACGAGCCCGCCCTCGAAGCGCGACCGGAGGCGCTGCTCGAGCCCCTCGAGCGCCTGCGGCGGCCGGTCGGCGACGAACACCAGCTGGCGGCCGTCGCTCGCAAGCGCGTTGAACACGTGAAAGAGCTCGTCCTGGGTGCGCTCGGTCCCACTGACGGCCTGGACGTCATCCACGATGAGGGCATCGATGGCCCGGTAGCGAGCGCGCCACCGGCTCACGGTCCCTTCCTGCAGCGCGGCGATGAGCTCTTCCGCGAACTCGCGCCCGCGCACCACCGCCACCCGTCGCGTCGTTTCGCCGTTCGCCGCGAGCGCATTACCGATCGCATGCGCGAGGTGAGTCTTTCCCGTGCCGGGGGCGCCGTGGAGAAAGAGCGGGTTGTACCGGCGCCCGGGTTCGGCCGCGACTTCGTCGGCCGCCTTCACGGCAAGTCGATTGGCGGTCCCGGCCACGAACGAATCGCGCGTGAACTCCGGCGACGGTCCGGGCGGGGGCGATGCCTCCGCCGAGAGGCGCTCCACCAGCCGTTCGGCATCCCCGACGTTCTCGGGGTCGCGGAAGGTGTCCGCACCGGCCAGGTCCGGATCGAGCCGCCTCGCGGCCGCCTCGAGCGCACGCAGGCGCTCCGCGGCGCCGACGAAGCTCCGGACCTGCGCCTCCCAATTGGGTGGCGGCTCCGGCGCGGCCAGCAGCGTCTCGAGCTGCGCGGTGCGATAGCCGGCGCCCGACCACTCGGCGATCGCATCGGCGACCGTCGTGCGCCAGCCATCCACGTGTTCGGCGACGGCCGACGTGATGTCGGTGAGGAAGCTGGCGAACTCGTTGGCGGCGGGTCGCTGCTGGCGCCGGGGCGCGGGCGGCGCTCCGAGCAGCTCGCGCACGCGCGACACGTCAACGGTCTCGCCGAGCGACTGGTGGGCGAGCAGGCGGTTGAAGGCCCCCTGCAGCTCGCGCACGTTGGCGGCGCTCACGAGCGCGAGCTCCTCGGCCACGCCGGGCGCGAGCTCCACGCCGCGCTCCTGGCAGCATGACCGGATGATCGCGACGCGCGTCTCGTAGTCCGGCGCGGTGAGGTCCACGATGAGCCCACCGGAGAGCCGCGAGATGAGGCGTTCGTCCACGTCGGCGATGTCGCCCGGCGCCCGATCACTCGCCATGACGATCTGGCGTCCCGCGGCCTGGAGCGTGTTCAGCAGGCGGAGGACCTCCGACTGCATCTCGCGCCGGCCCGTGAGGAACTGGACGTCGTCGAGCAGCAGCACCTGGACCCGCTGCAGGCGCTCCCGCAGCTGGTCGGTCTCGTGCCGCGCGATCGCGGCATGCATCTCCTCGACGAGGTCGTCGAGCGGCATGTACGACACGGTGAGCGCCGGGTAATGGGCCCGCACCTCGTGCGCGATCGCCCCCAGCAGGTGCGTCTTGCCGAGCCCGGGCCCGCCGTACACGAACAGCGGGTTGTACACCGCCCCCGGCGACTCCGCCACCGCACGCGCAGCCGCGGCGGCGAGCCGATTGGCGGCGCCGACGACCAGCGTGTCGAAGCGGAGGCGTTCGTCGAGCGGCATTCCCCTTACCCCTTGTGAGCGGCGCTCAGCCGCCGGAGCACCAGCTCCGAAATGCCGCGCAGCGTCTCGAACACCCCGGGACCGTGCAACGCGTCGGCCGCGAACTCCGGCACGCCGCGAAAGTTGAGCGCATCGGACAGTTCCTCGGTCGTGAGGATGAGGTCGGACGGCAGGTCCTGCTTGTTGTACTGGATCACCAGCGGCACGGCACGGACGTCCACGCCCTGTTCGCCGAGATTCGCGTGCAGGTCCTGGAAGGACTCGATGTTCTCCTGGAGCTGCCGCGCCTGGCTGTCGGCGACGAACACGACGCCGTCCGCCCCCTGGAGCACGAGCTTCCGCGTCGCATGATAGTACACCTGCCCCGGGACCGTGTAGAGCTGGAACTTCGTCGTGAACCCCGAGATGCTGCCCAGGTCGAGCGGAAGGAAGTCGAAGAAGAGGGTGCGGTCGGTCTGCGTCGCCAGCGACACCATCTTTCCCTTTCGGTCGTCCGGCACCTGGCCGTAGATGTAATGCAGGTTCGTCGTCTTTCCGGACCGGCCGGGTCCGTAGTAGACGATCTTGCAGGTAATCTCGCGGGTGGCGTAGTTGACGAGGGACACGGGTAGGCTCGGGGCTGGTGAAATCTAGCGGTGACGGTCAGGCACGGCCGAACAGTGCCGCCAGGTTCCGGTTGAGGTCCCGCTCGAAGTTGGTGGCGAGTGCCGGTTCATGTTCCACCGGCACCGCCGGCGCCGCGGCTGCGAGCGCTGACTCGAACTCCTCTGCATACAGTCGCACGATGCCGAGTGACGTCGCGCCATCGAACACGGCGAGCAGCAGGAAGCGACCGCGCGGCGTCTCCGCATCCGTCAGGTAGATTCCCCGCTCCAGTCCGGCGTGGTGCAGCTCGCGAAATGCCCGGCCGTCGAGCGTCCGGCCCAGCTCGGCCGAGGACGCGTGAATCGCCGCCGCGAGCGCGCACGCCGACATGACGTCCACCGCCCGTGCGAACCCGTGCTGCGCCATCACCTGGCCGCTCGGGTGC
>JACDHQ010000301.1 GCA_013820975.1 Gemmatimonadaceae bacterium | reverse complement strand
CACAGGGCCGGCACTCCGAACAAGCTGATAGCCGATAGCTGCTAGCAGCTAGCTGCTAGCTGCTAGTCGAGCAGCCGCAGCGGCATGACGAGGCAGAGGTACTGCGCGGGATCGCTCCACCCTTCGGGCTCCACTGTCGCCGCGCGCTCGGGGGCCTTGAAGGTCAGCCGGACCTCTTCGGTGGGCATGTACCGCAGGATCTCGAGCAGGTAGCTCGCGTTGAAGCCGATGTCGAGCTGGTCGCCCGTGTAGCGGATGGGCAGCTCGTCGTTGGCCTCGCCGAGATCCGGGGTCTGGACGCTGAGCTTGAGCATGCCGGAGTTGAACGAGAGCCGGATGCGGTGCGTCTGGTCGGACGCGATGACGCTCATGCGCTTGAGTGCGCTCACGAGCGACTGCTTGTCGGCGATCGCAAACTTCTCGTTGTCCTTGGGGATGACCTGCTCGTAGTTCGGGTACGGTCCCTCGATCAGCCGCGTGTACACCGCGGTGAACGGCGAGCGGAAGCCGAGGTGGTTCTCGCCGCGGGCGATCTCCAGCTCCTCGTCTGCGGGGAAAAGCCGGCGGATCTGCTCCAGGGCCTTGGGAGGCACGATCAAGTCGGCCTGCGAGCCTGCAGCAGCGATGGGGATCTCCATCTTCGCCAGGCGGTGCCCGTTGGTCGCCACCATGCGCATGCGGTCGGGGCGAAGCTCCCAGAGCACGCCATTGAGGATGGGGCGGCTTTCCTCGGTGCTGACGGCAAAGGCGGTGTGGCCGATCAGCTTCTGCACTTCGCCCGAGCGGATGCGCCAGGTCTTCTCGTCGAAGCGCACGGCGGGGAAGCTCGGGAACTCGTCGCGTGGCAGGCCGAGGATCTTGAAGTGCGAGCGGCCGCAGTCGAGCGTGATGCGCTGCTCGCCGCTGCTGGCAATCTTCACCGGCGAAGGCGAGAGCTCGCGGGCGATCTCGGTGAGCTTCTTCGCCGGGATCGTGATGCCGCCAGGGGCATCGACGTCGGCGGCGACTTCGGTGCTGACGGCGATGTCGAGGTCGGTCCCCGACAGGCGGATGCCCTTGTCGGTGGTTTCAACGAGGATGTTCGCGAGCACCGGCAGCGTCGTCTTTGCCGGGATGCTCGCGCCAACCGCGGCGAGACCCTCCTGCAACTTCTCGCGGGAGATCGTAAACCGCATCACCACTCCTGTCGTGTGATCGCACTCGACCGCATTGCGCCGTTCCGGAGCGTTGCGCGTCAGAAAATGTGGAACGGCGGGGTCCTTCTGTTAGTTACTAATTAAGAAATAAAAGATAGTAGTAGTAGTAGAGGACGTTGAAGGTGTGCAAAACACTTCGTGTGCCATCCAACTGCCGCCATCATCCCGAGTTACGCTGGCGAGCCCGATGTGGAAGGGATCGCAGCAATGCCCGGGTCCCACCAGCGTCCCACATCGAGGTGGGGGAACGCGGGGAAAAAGCTGTATTGGTGGGGAAGAAATGTCGAGAAGCGGTAGGGAGAAAGGGGTCGGGAGTTGGAAACCCACAATGCCCCCCGACTCCCTGCCCCCTACCGCTGTTCAATTGCTTCCAGCGCGGCCCGGACCTTTGCCACCCGCGCGGCGAAGCCGGCGTCCTCCGCCATCATCTCCTGCACGCGCTCGAGGCTGTGGATCACCGTCGAGTGATCGCGGCCGCCGAACGCGTTGCCGATCTCCACGAGCTGGAGGCTGAGCAGGTCGCGCATGAGGTGCATCGCGACCTGGCGCGGGGTGGTGAGGGTCTTCGTGCGCGTCTTGGAGCGCAGGCCGTCCTGGGTGACCCCCCACTCCCTGGCGACCGTCTGCTGGATCGTCGTCCCGTCGAGCTTCGCGATCGCCTGCATGCCCCCGGGGTCGGTGGCGCGCAGCTTGTCGCGAAGCGCCTCCCGCGCGACGTCGAGGGTGATGTCGCGATGCTTGAGCGAGGCGTAGGCGAGGAGCTTGATGATTGCCCCTTCGAGCTCCCGGACGTTCGACCGTACATGCTCGGCGATGAAGCGGATGACGTCGTCCGGGATCGTCGCCTCGAGGTGATCGAGCTCCGCCTTCTTCCGGAGGATGGCGGTGCGGGTCTCGAAGTCGGGCATCTCGATGTCGGCGACCATCCCCCACTGGAAGCGCGACACGAGGCGCGCCTCCAGCCCGGGGATCTCCGCCGGCGGGCGATCGCTCGTGAGCACGATCTGCCGCCCGGCCTCGTAGAGCGCGTTGAAGGTGTGGAAGAACTCCTCCTGGGTGCTCTCCTTCCCCTTCAGGAACTGGACATCGTCCACGAGCAGCAGGTCCACCTCCCGGTAGCGCCGCTTGAAGTCGTGCGTGGTGCGACGCTGGATGGAGGCGACCAGCTCATTGGTGAACTGCTCGGCGCCGACGTACGCCACCCGGGTCTCGGGCTTCCGGTGCATGATCTCGTGCGCGACCGCCTGCATCAGGTGGGTCTTGCCGAGCCCCGTGTCGCCGTAGATGAACAGGGGGTTGTAGGTGATCCCCGGCGACTGGGCGGCGCCGTGCGCCGCGGCGGCGGCAAGCTCGTTGGACTTGCCGATGACAAAGTGGTCGAAGGTATATCGCGGGCTTAGGGGCGCATTGATGCCGCCATCCTGCTGTTTCTGTGGCGCCACTGCCGCCGCCCCTTGGGCAGGCTGCGCGACGAACAGGTCCATCTGGGGGCGCGTGCGCTGCGTCTCGCTGACCTTGAACACGACACTCATCGGGTGGCCGAGGGCCACGGGGGCGAGGCCGGCGAGGAGGGGGGCGTGCTTGGACTCGTTCCAGTCGGCCGCGAACTGGTCGGGAGTCGCGACATACAGCGTGCTCCCCTCGACCTCGAGAGGCTCGACGGGTTCCAGCCAGGTCCGGAAGGTTTGGTCGGGGAGCTCGAGTCGTGCCCTGTCGAGCAGGCGGGACCAGATTTCCCGCGCCGTGAGACTCATCAGCGAGGCGATGTGGAAAAGTTCGAGGGAGGCGTACGTTAGTCGCTCTTGGAGCTATCCGCTATCAGCTATCAGCTATCGGCTTGTTCGGAGGGCCGGCCTTCGGCCGGCTCATGTGATCAGAGCTCGTTCGACGCGGACCTGCCGCCTCGCCCCAGATCACCCGCCGCGGAGCGGCGAGTCCGAACAAGCTGATAGCCGATAGCCGATAGCTGATAGCCGAGCATTGAACTATCGCGAAGCGCCCTCTAGCTTTACGGGTCTATACCGCATGTCCTGTCACAGCTTTGGATTTTGGAGTCACCATGGGTAAGCCCACATATCGCCCCCGCAACAAGCGCCGCATCCGCAAGCACGGCTTTCGCGCGCGCATGGAGACCAAGTGGGGTCGCAAGACGCTCGCACGCCGTCGCCGGAAGGGGCGCAAGCTTCTCACGGTTCAGCTGCCGAGCAAGTACGCCGGCGCCTGATTCGGCCGGCGACGCGGCGCAGGGCAGCTTCCGCTACCCACGGCACCAGCGTCTCACGCGCGGCCCGGAGATCCGAGCCGTCGCGCAGGAGGGGAAGCGAATCCGAACCGCGCATCTCGAGGTTCGGGCCCTCGCTTCCCCTCTCGGCATTTCCCGGGTCGGGATGATCGTGCCGCGGCATCGCAACACCGCCGTCGCGCGCAACCGCCTCAAGCGCCGGCTCCGGGAGCTGGTTCGCACGCAGCTGCTTCCCTCCGCGCCGCCGGCGGACGTCGTCATCCGCGCGCGCCGCGAGGCGTACGAGGCGACCTTCGACATGCTGGCGGCCGACATCGCCCGCGCCGCCAGCCAGCTCGAGCGACTCTTTCGCAGTTGAACGGCAGAGGAGCCCCGTGAACGCTCGCTCCACCATCCTCGGCATTCCTCGGCTCATCCTCGTCCTCCTGGTTCGCGGCTACCAGGTGAGCATCTCGCCCCTGCTCCCCGCCTCGTGCCGTTATTTTCCCACCTGCTCCGCCTATGCGGTCGAGGCGCTGGAGCGCCACGGTGCATTGCGTGGCAGCTGGCTCACGGCGCGACGCATCCTGCGTTGCCATCCGTTCGCCACCGGCGGCTTCGATCCCGTTCCATAAATCGATGGACAGACGTTTCTTCCTCGCCCTGATCCTCACCGCGCTCGTCGTGGTGGGGACGCAGTTCATCTTC
>JACDHQ010000300.1 GCA_013820975.1 Gemmatimonadaceae bacterium | reverse complement strand
AGCTCGAGACGCTCGAACGATAGCGCGGCGCCTCACCAGGTGAGGCGCACCATCCGCTTCTTGCGTGCGCGCAGCGTCTCGAGGGACAGCGTGCGCGTCGCATCGTTCTCGCGCATCGCCCGGCTCAGGGCCGCGATGTCCTCGATCGTGCGGCCATTCGCCTTCACGATGATATCGCCGTCACGGAGTCCGGAGTTGGCGGCCACCGACTGAGGCAGGACGCGGATGACGAGCAGTCCCTGCTTCACGCCGAGCGCGTCGCCGAGGCCGCCGACAATGGGGGTGAGCTGGGCGCCGGCAAGTCCGCGCACGACCTCGAAGCGGTACAGCGATCGGCCCTCGGCCCCCGGCGTTCCCAGGGCGAGCAGGCCTTCAGGGCTGCCAGACGGTGCGGCGGGTGCGGCGGCCCGCACCGTGCCGCCAGCCGCGGAACCGCGCACCGCGGGAGCGTACACCCGCCCCTGCTGCAACTCGCCGGGCGACACGAGGAAGTCGGTGCGACGACCGAGTACGATCGCCGGCGGATCGGCAACGGTGAGCGCCACGTTGCGCTCGCGGCCTTCGCGGCCCACACGGATCGTCACGCGGCTGCCAGGCTTCAGCAACTCGTGCATCGGCAGCTCGCGGCGCACGTCCATGCGGTTGTACGCCATCACGATGTCGCCGCGCTGCAGGCCGGCCCGCTCCGCCGGCGAGTTCGGCTCGATGCTGATGATGGTGGGGTGCTCGAAGTAGCGGACGTACAGCTCCCCGGCACCCTGCGCCCGGATGTGGTTGTTCGTCGGCGACAGCGTGATGCCCACATACCCCATGCGGGCCGCCGAGCTGAGTCGCTGCTGCGCGTCGATGAGCGTGCGGCGCACCTCGTCGCTCGCCACCGACGTCCGGCCGTCGAGCACGATCCGCGACCCGACGTCGAGTCCCACCCGAGCGTGCGTCTCGGTGAGCCGGCGCATGCTCTGCTCGAGCTCGGCCTGCAGGCGGCGGCGCTCGGCCGCATCGAGGCGCGTGCTCGAGTCGAGGGTCGCGGCCAGCATCGTGATGCGGGCCTCGAGCTGCATGCGCGCAGCGCGCTCCCGGGCCAGCTCGCGCACCAGCTCCGCCTCGTCGGCCGGCGTCATCGCGCGCAGCCGGACCTCGGCAGCGCGCGCCGGCGAACCGCCGCCCGCGGACTGCCCAGCGAGCACACCGGGCAGGGCAAGGGAGGCAAGGACGATCGCGCCCGTCGTCAGCCGCGGCATCGGGTTCCTGGACATCATCGTTCTGTGCGTCAGAAGCTGTTGAGCCGCGCGCCCGCAGGCACCGCGACATTGAGCTGGCGCAGCGTGGCTTCCCGCTGGCCGAGCGTCGTGAGATAGTAGCCGGTCAGCACCGGGTCGTACGGCGCCTTCTCCATCGCCTCGCGCATCGTCCGGCTCGCGCGGTCGAGAGCGACGAGCCGCGTCCGATAATCCTCGGTCGCATCGAGCCGGCCGAGGGTGTCGCTGCCGGCGAGATACGCCGCGGCGTGCTGGTAGGCCACCTCCAGCCGCATCAGTGCCGCTTCCGCCTCCGCCGCAGTCCGGTATTCAGGCACGAGGTCCTCGGCAGGCCACGCTGCGCGGGCCCCGAACGAATCGCGGGCATCGGCAACAATGGCTGCTGGAACCGGTGCGGCGACGGCGAGCGGACCGGTGACGGCGGTGGCCCGCCCCGCCGCCACGCCACCGGCCATGAGCACCACGGCGGCGGCGATCGTCAGCCAAGGCGACCGCGCGAAGGACCGGCCATGTGGAGCATCGCCTGCCCCAGCCCGCACCGGCCGGCGGATCCCGTCGGCAACCACCGACGTCCCCCACCCCTTCGACGCTGGAGCGCCGAGGATCCCATCGGCACGGAGTCCTGCGGCGATGCCGTCCCAGTTCGTCAGGGGCGTCGCGATCGCGCGGCGATCTGCGCGCGCGCCAAGCACGAGCGCGGCATACGCGTCGCGTTCGGACGCGCACGCGCTGCAGTGGGCGAGGTGGTCGTGCTCATGCGCCTCCGGCACGGTGCCGGCATCGGCGAGGGCGGCGAGACGTTCAGCTGACAGGTGCGGCATGGCGGGCACTCGGTTGTGCGGGTACATCGATCAGGTGTGCGAGCAGCGTGCGCAGCTTGGCGCGCGCCTTGAACAGCTGCGACTTCGAACCACCGCTCGTGATGCCAAGTCGCTCGGCGATCTCCTCGTGCGTGTAGCCCTCGATGTCGTGGAGGACGAACACCGTCCGGGCTCCGGGTGACAGCCGCTCGGCGGCCGCCTGGATCGACGCGGCAAGGAACGACCGCTCCGTATCCATCTCCACCACGGCGCTGTCCTCCTGGACCTCGGTCTCCATCCCCTCGAGACGCCGGCGGGACCGAAGCGCGTTGAGCGTGCGATTCACCGCGATGCGGTGCGCCCACGTCGAGAACTGCGCGTCCCCCCGGTAGCCAGGCAGCGCGCGGAAGATCTGGATCCAGACCTCCTGCGCCACGTCGGCCGCGAGGTCCAGGTCGTCTCCCACGAGCCGGCGCACCACCACGTCGATGTGCGGCGCATGACGCGTCCAGAGCTGGCGCATCGCGGCCTCGTCGCCACTGATGGCGTCCTGGATGATTCGGGATTCAGCTTCCATGGATACGCAGGTGGGACACGGATTGGCGGTCGAGGGTTTCCTCAGGCCACCCACTACGGCCGGCGCCCCGCATTGTTACCGGGGTCACAGACGCTCGTCGGCTCCTAGAGGAAGGACCGCCTGGAACCTGAATGGTTACCGGACGGTAGTTTATACGCAGGCCGGAGCCTCAGGCGTCCGGTCCGCACCCCCTTTTCCGCCCCCGAGGGTCCCGCAGTGAAGTTGCTGCTTGCCGCCACCGCGCTGCTGTTCAGCGACGGCCTGCCCACCAAGTCCCCGGCTGCCGCCGGGATGAGTGCTGCACGGCTGGCGAAGATCGACCATGTGGTCGAACGCGGGCTGGCGGCCGGCGGATTTCCGGGCGCGTCGGTGGTCGTCGGGCGCAAGGGGTTCGCCGTCTGGGAAAAGGGCTTCGGGCGGCTCGGTTGGACGCCGACGAGCGGCTACGTCATCCCCGACCGCACGATCTACGACATCGCGTCACTGACGAAGGTGGTCGCGACGACGACGGCGATCATGCTGCTGCATGACGAGGGGAAGATCCGGCTCGAGGATCCCGTTTCCCGCTTCCTCCCCGGCTTCTCCGGGGGGGACAAGGATCGCGTCACCCTCCACCAGCTGCTGACCCACCGGTCGGGACTCCCGGCGGGTCGTGACATCTGGCGGATCGCCCGCACCCCCGAGTCCGCGCGCGAGGCGGTGATTGCCAGCGCCCTCAAGTACCAGCCGGGGACCCGCTACGAGTACTCCGACCTCGGGGCCGACATCCTCGGGTTCGTGGCCGAGGCCGCGGCCGGCGAGCGCCTCGACCGCTACCTGCAGCGCCGTGTGTTCACGCCGCTGGGGATGACGGATACCGATTTCCGCCCCGCCGGCTCCCTGCGCGGCCGCATTGCGCCGACTGAGCTCACCCCGCCGCGCGGCTACCCGATCCGCGGCGAGGTGCATGACGAGAATGCGTTTGCCCTCGGCGGCATTGCGGGGCACGCTGGGCTCTTCAGCACGGCCACCGATCTCTCGGTGTTCGCGCAGATGATGCTGAACGGCGGGGAATACCGGGGCACGCGCTTCCTCAAGGCGGAGACGGTGGAGCTGTTCACCCGCCGCGCGGCGGGCACGCGAGCGCTCGGCTGGGATACCTGCGCGGCCAACGGCAGCTGCGGGCAGTACATGAGCGAGCGCGCGTACGGACACACCGGGTTTACCGGCACGTCGCTCTGGATCGATCCTGATCGCGAGATGTTCGTCATCCTGCTGACGAATCGCGTGCATGCGTCGCGCGCGCCGCGTCCGGCCAAGGTGATCGCCGACGTGCGGGCCGACGTCGCCGATGCGGCCTCGCTGGCGGTGATGGACTTCGGCAGCGTCCCGTCGATGCCGCTCGCGTTCCGGGCCGACCGCGCGGAGGGATGGACCGCTGCCCCGCCGGCGACGAAGGTCGCGAAGAAGGTCGTGAAGAAGCCCGTGAAGGCACCGGCGAAGAAGACGGTGAAGGCG
>JACDHQ010000299.1 GCA_013820975.1 Gemmatimonadaceae bacterium | reverse complement strand
CGCTGGGACACTGCCTGTCCTGCCGCGCCCGACTTCATGGACAGCGCGATGCGATTCCTCGGCAGGTCGACGTTCATCACCGTCACACGCACGCGCTGCCCGACCTTCACCACGTCGTTGGGATCGCGTACGAAGCGGTCGGCCATGTGCGACACGTGGACGAGGCCGTCATGGTGCACGCCGATGTCCACGAACGCACCGAAGGCAACGATGTTGGTGACGACCCCTTCGAGCACCATCCCCTCACTCAGGTCCTTCGGCTCTGTGATGTCGTCGCGAAATGCCGGCGCCTCGAATGCCTCGCGCGGGTCGCGCCCCGGGCGCTTCAGTTCCGTCAGGATGTCCTGCAGCGTCGGCAGCCCCACATCCTCGGCCACATAGCGGTCGAGCCTGATGGCGGCGAGCCGTTCCTCGTCGCGCATCAGCTCAGGCACCGGAGCCGCCATGTCCGCCGCCATTCGTTCGACGAGCTCGTAGCGCTCGGGGTGCACGGCCGTTGCGTCCAGCGGATGGGCGCCGCCGCGGACGCGCAGGAACCCCGCGGCCTGCTCGAACGCCTTCGCGCCCAGCCGCGGGACTTCGAGCAGGTCCCTGCGCGACCGGAATCCGCCCTTCGCGTCGCG
This sequence comes from Gemmatimonadaceae bacterium, assembly GCA_013820975.1. Classification (GTDB taxonomy): domain Bacteria; phylum Gemmatimonadota; class Gemmatimonadetes; order Gemmatimonadales; family Gemmatimonadaceae; genus JACDHQ01. The sequence continues at coordinate 3,513 of JACDHQ010000299.1, read as the reverse complement.
TGCCGTCACGATGTTCTGCGCGAGCGTGGGCCCGACGCCGGCGACATAGGACAGCAGCGCTGCCGACGCCGTGTTGACCTCGACCCCCACGCGGTTCACCGCGCTCACCACGACCTCCTCCAGGCGCTGCTTCAGCTTCGGCTGGTTGACGTCGTGCTGGTACTGGCCGACCCCGATCGACTTGGGATCGATCTTCACCAGCTCCGCGAGCGGATCCTGCAGGCGTCGCGCGATGGACACGGCGCCGCGCAGCGATACGTCGAGTTCCGGAAACTCCTCGCGCGCGATGTCCGACGCCGAGTACACCGAGGCGCCGGCCTCGCTCACGACGACCACCTGCGGCTTCGCCGCGAGCGCCGTGGCTTCGCGCAACACGGTGCGCACGAGCGTCTCCGTCTCGCGCGACGCGGTGCCGTTGCCGATCGCGATCAGCTCGACCGGGTGGTGGTGCAGCAGCGTGAGCAGCGAGGCAGCGAAGCGTTCGCCCTGGTGGAGGTACCAGGTGTCGGTCGCGACCAGCGCCCCGGTGCGAGAGACGGACGCGACCTTCACCCCCGTGCGGAAGCCCGGGTCGAGCCCGAGCACCGCGCGTTCGCCGGCCGGCGCCGCGAGCAGCAGCTGCTCCAGGTTCATGCCGAAGATCTTGATTGCCTCCTCGTCGGCACGCGTCTTCAACTCGAGCCGGAGCTCGACCTCGATCGAGACGGCCATCAGCCGCTTGTACGCGTCTGCCGCGACGAGCGCCAGCTGCGCCTGCGCCCGGCGACCATCGGTGATACGCTGCTCGATGCCCCGCACGAGCTCCTCCGACGGCGCATCGACGCTCCACGAGAGCACGCCCTCCGCCTCGCCACGGCGGATGGCGAGCATGCGGTGCGACGGGATGCTCGTGAGGCGCTCGGCGAAATCATAGTAATCCTGGAACTTGGAGACTTCAGACTCCCGGCCCGTCATCACGCGGGACTTCACCGAGCCCTTCGCACGCGTGACGTCGCGCACCCACCCGCGCAGGCCGGCATCCTCCGCCACGCGCTCCGCGAGGAGGTCGCGTGCGCCTTGCAGCGCATCGACGACCGCCGGGACCTCCCCGGCCGGGTCGGCATGCGCGGCCGCCCGCTCCGTCGCCTCGGCGTCGGTCGCCCAGTTCCAGATGGCGTCGGCAAGTGGCTCGAGCCCACGCTCGCGCGCGATGGTCGCGCGCGTGCGCCGCTTCGGCTTGTACGGGAGGTACAGGTCCTCGAGCGCCTGCTTCGTATCGGCCGCGTCGATCCGCGCGCGCAATGGCGCGTCGAGCTTCCCCTGCTCGTCGATCGACTTCACAACCGCGGCGCGACGCTCCTCGAGCTCGCGCAGGTACGCCGCGCGATCGCGGACGTCGCGCAGCTGGACCTCGTCGAGCCCGCCGGTGGCTTCCTTGCGGTAGCGCGCGATGAAGGGGAGCGTGTTGCCTTCATCGAAGAGGACCAGGGTACTGGACACCTGGCGGGGCGGGAGCGCGAGCTCCTGCGCAATGCGTGCGACGAGCGACGGCGACAGCATGAGCGGCGACATCCGGGCGGCGGGAAGGACGCGACGCACGGACCGTGCGTCGTGGTGCGATCAACCTAGTGCGGCAGTCGCGCGTTTCAACGGCTTGACATCGTGGCGCGAACGACGTGCGCGAACGAATGCGAACGAATGCGAACGAATGCGCGATCAGCCGCGCGGACGCACGAGCGACGGCACCCGGCGCGCGGTGACGCGCTCCACGTCCACGCCGAGCTGGCCGAGCGAGCCGAGCCCCCAGCAGTACAGGTTCGTCAGCGTGGTGATGCCGCACACGTGGTTGCCGGGGCCCGTCTGCACGTCGATCCATCGCATGCCCACCGCGACCGGAACGGGGAACGTCGTGCAGCTCGTGCCAAGGCACTCGTCGCCTACCGTGGTCCCCAGCTGCCCGAAGCTGTTGTTCCCCCAGCACCAGGCGCGGCGATCGGCAGCGACGCCGCATGTCTGGATCGAGCCGGCCGTGATGGTATGGAACGTGAGGCCGCCACGTACCGTCCGTGGGAAGGTCGAACCGTCCACCCCGCCGTCGCCGCGCTGCCCGAACAGACCGGAGCCCCAGCATCCGCCGGCGCCGGACGGCTCGATCCCGCAGGCGTGCAGCGCACCCACGCTGACGCCGCGCATCGGCACGTCCGACCGCACGCGCGTCGGGACGGTCATGGTCGTGCTCCAGTCGGTGGCATTGATCGACGCGAGCCAGATGACACCCCAGCAGAAGATCTCGCCGTCCACCGAGAGGGCGCAGGTGCGCTCGCCGCTCGCCGCGACTTCCATGAATACCGTCTGCGGACGGATCCGCACGGGCGACGACTGGGCGACGAAGGTCTGGTTGCCGATCTGTCCCCGCTCGTTTGCCCCCCAGCAGTACAGGCCACCGCCTTCGGCAATGCCGCATGTGTGATCGAGCCCCGCCGCCAGCCAGATCCAGCGTCGTTCGCCGATGACGGCAACCGGCTCGCGCGCGATCTGCGGGGAGGTGGTGCCGAGCTGGCCACGGCGGTTGGTGCCCCAGCAGTACGCGCGTCCGTCGGCGGCGACCCCGCAGCTATGCGTTCCGCCGGCGGTGACCGACTGGAATCGCAGCTCCGTCTCCACCCGCGCCGGCGTACGGACGCAGAGCGTCGCGGGCGGGCCGCACACCTTCGCATCCGACTCGGTGCCGACCTGCGAGAACGCATTGCTCCCCCAGCACCACGCGACGCCGGCGACATCGAGCGCGCACGCGTGGTCGCGCCCCACCGACACCGATTGCCACCCCTGTCCCCCCTCCGGGACAGTGCCAGCCGCCGGCGGCTCGGGAGGGCTCACCTCGACGACCCGCAGAATCCCCGGTCCTGGCGCGGTCGCGTCGACGCACGCAGCGCCCGTCAGGGCGATGAGCAAGGATAGGAGGGCGCCTGCCCAGTGGCGCAGGCGCGACGGGCGCGCGATCATGCAGCGTGACACGAGATGACTCAGCACATCCTGAATCTGCATCCGAGCCACCCGATTCGCATCAGGTGCCCCCGCCACAGCGCCCGTTCGACCAGCTGCCGGCGCGTCCGTGGCGGGGGCCGCTCACGTTCGGGATCGTTGCCGCCACCCTGCAGATGGGCGGACTGATCTGGCTGGCGAAGTGCCGCTGAGCTACAGCCGCTCTGGCAGGTAGATCGTCGCCATCGTGCCCCCGCCGGGCGCAGGCTCGACCGTGAGGTCGGCGCCCCCTTGCTGGAGCACACCGTAGACGGCCGCGAGGCCGAGTCCGTCGCCCGAATCGACGGCCCCGAGCGGGTACGCCTCGAAGAGGCGGCTCCTGACCTCGGGATGCAGCCCCGGGCCCGAGTCCCGAATGCGGATGGCAACCCCCCGCGTCGTCGACGACGAGAGATCCCCATCCCGTGCAAAGCTTTCGATGACCAGCGTGCCGGTGGGGCCCATCGCGTCGCAGGCATTGCGGGCCAGCTCGAGCAGCGCGGCCTCGAGATG
>JACDHQ010000298.1 GCA_013820975.1 Gemmatimonadaceae bacterium | reverse complement strand
GGGGCCGGGCGTCGTTGGTACGGCGTGATGCGAGACCGCCGGGTGTCCTCGATCGGTGTCAGGGAGGGAGGGGAGCCACCCCGGCGCACGTCGCCCCGGGGCGGAGCGGAGTCACCGGCAGTGCCGCCGATGCCTCCGGACCCGGGACGACCGTTACAGCGTGCTCTTGAAGAGCAGCCGGTTGGGGGTGCCGCTCACGTTGCCGGTGATGACGTTCGCGGTGGAGTTGTTGATCAGCCAGGTGCGGATGGTGGACGATGCCGCGTTTCCGTTCACCGCCTTGTACATCGCCGCGACTCCGGCGACGTGCGGGCTCGCCATCGACGTGCCGCTGATGGTGTTCGTCGCACTCGTGCTGGTGTGCCACGCCGATGTGATGGATGCGCCGGGCGCATAGATGTGGGTGCAGCTGCCGTAGTTGGAAAACGAGGCCTTGGCATCCGTGCTCGTGGATGCGTTCACGGACGTCGCCGCCGAGGCGCTCGCGGGGGAGTAGTTGCACGCGTTCGCGTTCGAGTTGCCCGAGGCGACGGCGACGAACACGCCGGAGTTGGACAGGTTGTTGACTGCGGTGTTGAGCGCCGAGCTGTAGCCGCCGCCGAGGCTCATGTTGGCGACTGCGGGGTTGGTGCGATTGGCGCGCACCCAGTCGACGGCGGCGATGATGCCGGAGGTCGAGCCGGAACCGGAGCAATTGAGCACGCGAAGTCCGCGGAGCCGGACGCCCTTCGCGACGCCGTAGGTGGAGCCGCCGACGGTGCCGGCGACGTGCGTGCCATGGCCATTGCAATCCTGGCCGTTGCCGCCGAAGGCATCATAGACGTTCGTCGCGCGGCCGCCGAACTGCGTGTGCGCGGTGAGGATACCCGTATCGATGATGTAGGCATACACGGTGCTCGCCGTCGTGTTGTACGTGTACGTGCCGCTGAGCGGCCGGCTGCGCTGGTCGATGCGATCGATGCCCCAGGTGGCGTTGCTCTGCGTCGCATCGATGCTCATCTCCTGGTCGGCCTCAACATAGGCGACCTGCGGATCGGCGCGGAGCTCCGCGACTTCGGCGTCGGTGAGTTCGGCCGCAAAACCCTTGAGCGCGTGCTTGTAGGTGTGCTTCAGCTTCCCTGCCGATTTCGTCAGCTTTTTGGCCACCTTGTCGTCGACGTCCGACACATCGTCGTTGAAGACGACAATGTACTGGCCCGGAATCTCCTTGTCCTTCTTGTCGAACGACGGACCCGGGACGTCGGGCGCCGGTGCCGCGGCGCGCGGCGCACTGGGTTCGGAGCAAGCGGCGAGGGCGAACGCGGTCAACGTGACGACGAGTGCGACATTCTTGTGCATCGGTGTGATTCTCCATGGAATCCCGATGTTGCAGCCGGTGCATCCGTGTCCGGCTGCGGGCATCGCTGCGCGCGGCGTCGCTGCAGCGAGAGCAGAGCTTGGCCCGCCGACAGCGTGCGCTGCCTGGGCGGCGAGGGAAGCTACCAGTGCCAGTGGACCGCGCAAGTACCAGAATGTGACGCTGGTGCGCCCAGCCGGGTTAGGCAGATTTATGGCGTTTTGCCGGGCTCGTCCGCTGCCACGCGGCTGCTCAAGCGCGCGGCCTGCTCCGCGCGCCACGCTGCGATCTTCGCATGGTCGCCCGACAGCAAAATCTCGGGCACCTGAAGGCCCCTGTACTCGGGTGGCCTGGTAAAGCTCGGCGCGCTGAGCGCGGCAGCATCCCAGAACGAGTCCGTGTAGGCGCTCTCGAGGTCGCTCATTGCACCGGGTAGGAGCCGCACCGTCGCGTCCACTACGGCGAGGGCCGCCGGCTCGCCGCCGGTGAGCACGAAGTCGCCGAGTGACAGCTCCTCGGTGGCGAGGTGGTCGGCGACGCGCTGGTCCACATCCTTGTAATGGCCGCAGAGCAGGGTGAGCTCGGCACCGGCGGCGAAGCGCACCGCATCATGCTGGGCGAACCGCCGGCCGCGGGCCGACATGAGCACGATGGGCGACGTGGCCCCGAGCGAATCGACCGCCTCGAAGAACGGCCCCGGCTTCATCACCATCCCGGGACCGCCGCCGTACGGGTAGTCGTCGACGGTGCGATGGCGGTCGTGCGTGAAGTCGCGCAGGTCGACGACGCGATACTCCACGCCGCCCGCCGCCGCGGCGCGCGCAGGGATGCTCAGGCCGAGCGGCCCCGCAAAAAAATCGGGGAAGATGGTGACGATGTTGATGCGCAGCATCAGTCGCTCATCGCGGCGGGACCGGCGCTAGTCGAGCAGGCCTTCGGGAGGAGACACGCGGATGAGCCGCGCGTTCTCATCCACCGCGGTCACGACCTGCTCGCTGAAGGGGATGAGGACGGTGTCGCCCTTGCCGCGCTTCACCTCGAGCACGACGCCCTGCGGCAGCTCGTAGTACGCGACGACGTCGCCGAGCACCTCGCCCTCGGCGAAGGTCATGCGCATGCCTATGAGGTCGTGCAGGTAGATCTCGTCCTCGGCACGCGGGGGCACGTCGGCGGCGGGCGCCAGGATATAGCGCTCGCGCCAGAGCTCCGCCTGGGTGCGGTCGTGGATCCCCTCGAAGTGCACGATCAACCCTCCCTTGAAGGGAGACGCCTGCTTCACGATGAGTTCCTGCGCCTTCGGGTCGATGCCACCGTCGGCGGTGCCCGCAAAAAGACGACGGCCGGGCGCATACACTGCGCCCGGCGCGTCGGTGAGCAATTCCACGACGAGCTCGCCGCGGATGCCATGTGCCTTGCGGACCCGGCCGACGAGCAGGAACTCGGCGGTATCGGGAGCGGAGGCCATTACGCCTCGGCGCTCTCCGCCGGGCGGTCGCCGCTGTCGGCGAGCGGCACGGCCGCAGCGTTGAGCTTCGCGGCGATGCGCGACTCGTGGCGGGCCTTGAGCACGCCGGCCTTGCGGAGCAGCGACCGGACGGTGTCGGACGGCTGGGCACCGTTGTCGAGCCAGTGGTTGGCGCGATCCTGGTTCACGTTGAGGCCACCCTCGCTCTGGCGGGGCGCGTACTGGCCGATGATCTCGATGAACTTGCCGTCACGCGGGCTGCGCGAGTCGGCGACGACGATGCGGTACACCGGCGCCTTCTTGCGGCCGCCGCGGCGGAGACGAATGCGAACTGCCATGGGTACGTCCTCTTGCGAGAGTGGTTTCGTGAAACTCCGGGCTCATCGCGTGCCGGCGAAATGCCGGCCGCACCCGGTACTGCAAACTGGAAACTATCAGATACGAGATGCGAGATGCGAGATGCGAGATACGAGATGCGAGATGCGAGATGCGAGACAGCGGCTGCGGCGTGAACCACTCGCATCTCGGATCTCGCATCTCGGATCTCGCATCTCGGTTGTCACCGCATCCCGAACATCCCTCCCAACCCCGGCCGCATCCTGCCGCCGCCGGGCATGCCGCCCATCCCCATCTTCTTCATCATCTTCTGCATGCCGCGGAACTGCTCGAGCAGCTTGTTGATTTCGTTGACCGGCCGGCCGGCGCCCTTGGCAATACGCGCGCGCCGCGAACCGTTGAGGATCTCGGGCTTCTTCCGCTCTTCGAGCGTCATCGACAGGATGATGGCCTCCACGTGCTTGAGCCGCTTCGGATCCATCTTCGCCTTCTTGAGCGCCTTCGCGTCCACGCCGGGCAGCATGCCGAGCATGCCCTCGAGGGGGCCGAGCTTCTCGATCTGCTTCATCGCCGTGAGGAAGTCGCCAAGGTCCATCCCCTCCTTCTTGACCTTCTTCTCTAGGCGCTTCGCCTCGTCCTGGTCGAAGGCGGCCTGCGCCTTCTCCACGAAGGTGACGATGTCGCCCTGCTGGAGGATGCGGCCGGCCATGCGGTCGGGATGGAAGTCCTCGAGCGCATCCGTCTTCTCACCGACGCCGATGAACTTGATCGGCTTCCTGAGGACGCCGTAGATGGAGAGCGCCGCGCCGCCGCGGGCGTCGCCGTCCATCTTGGTGAGGATGACCCCAGTGACGTCGAGCCGTTCGTCGAACCCCTGCGCGATGCGCACGGCTTCCTGGCCGGTCATGCCGTCGGCGACCAAGAGGATCTCGTCGGGACGGATGGCCGCCTTTACCCGCTCGAGCTCCTGCATCATGCCGTCGTCGATCTGCAGGCGTCCGGCGGTGTCGATGATG
>JACDHQ010000297.1 GCA_013820975.1 Gemmatimonadaceae bacterium | reverse complement strand
GTGCTGCTGCGTACCCTGGGCCTCGAGGCGACGGGGAGCGGCACCGAGCTCGCGGGGCGGCGCGTCGTCGAGCAGAAGCTCGCTGCGTGGGGAGCCGACACCGCGGGGTACGCCGTTCGCGACGGCAGCGGGCTGTCTCGGCACAACTACATCTCACCCGAGACGATCGTGCGGGTCCTCGACGCGATGCGGAAGCACCCCGAGTTCCGCGTGTTCTACGACGCGCTGCCGATTGCGGGCGTTGACGGCACCATTCGCTCACGGATGCGCGAGACGCCGGCGATGAACAACCTGCGGGCGAAGACGGGCACGATCGACAAGGCGCGGGCGCTCTCCGGCTATGTGACGACCGCCGACGGCCACGTGCTCATCTTCAGCACTCTCGCCAACAATCACTCGGTGCCGAACAGCTTCGTGGAGCGGGCGCAGGACCTGATCGGGGCGCGGCTCGCCGCGTCGAGGCTCTCCGACCTCCGATAGTGACCGCGGACGATGCACGCCTCTCCGTCGCTGAAGCGACTGCGCTGATCCTCACCGGCGCCGAGCCGCTGGCACCCGAGGTCGTTCCGCTCGGTGCCGCGCAGCATCGCGTGCTCGCGGCCGCGGTGAGGGCGCCGCGTGACCTTCCGCCGTGGCGCAACGCCTCGATGGACGGGTACGCGGTGCGTGCCGCCGATCTCCGCGCAGCGACGCCCGGGTCGCCGCGCGCGCTCCGTGTGGTGGAGTCGATCGCCGCGGGTGCGCTGCCCACGAGGACGATCGGTGACGGGGAGGCGGCGCGCATCATGACGGGTGCGCCACTGCCCGATGGCGCGGACTCGGTCATCCGCATCGAGGACACCGATCGCGGCACCGACGTTGTCCAGGTTCGCGATGCGCGGGATGCCGGCATGAATGTCCGCCCGCGGGGCGAGGACCTGGCCGAGGGCGCGGTCGCGCTCGATGCCGGTCACGAGATCGACGCCGCAGCGCTCGGCGTGCTCGCCGCCGTCGGGGCGCAGCTGGTGACGGTGCACCGCCGCCCGCGCGTCGCCGTGCTCTCGGCAGGGGACGAGCTCGTGCCGCTCGCCGACTCCCACAGCGCCGTGGCAACACAGCGCATCGTCGACGTCAACTCGCATACGATTGCAGCACTCGCGCGGGATGCAGGCGCCGAGGTTCACGTGCTCGGACTTGCGGCGGACGACCCGCATGCCATCCGCACCGCAATCGAAGGTGCGGCGCCCTACGACGTCCTCATCACCTCCGGCGGCGTGTCGGTCGGGGATCACGACCACACCCGTGCCGTTCTCCGCGAGCTCGGCGCCGATATCCTGATCCATCGACTGCGCATCCGGCCAGGGGCGCCGCTCGGGTTCGGTCTCCTCGACCACGCGCGCTGGGTCGGGCTTCCGGGAAATCCCGTTTCTGCGATGGTGACGTTCGAGCTCTTCGTCCGCCCGCTGCTGCGGCGCCTTGCCGGCCACCACGCGCTCTTTCGCGGCACGGTTCCAGCCCGCACGACCGCATCCATCCGCACCGCCGCGCCGCTCACGCACTTCCTCCGGGCGGAGCTGACGCCGTGCAACGACGGGATCTGGGAGGCAGCACTCACCGGGCCGCAGGGGTCGGGGCTCATCACGTCCATGGTCCATGCCAACGCGCTGCTGATTGTGCCCGAGTCGCAGCGTGAGGTAGAGGCAGGGACCGTCCTGCGCGCCATGTTGCTCGGTGAGCGTGCGCTTCACTCCAGCACGCCGGTCGCGTGATGGCGCGCTCGAGGCCAATGAAGCCGGAGACGCTCCGCGATGAGCTCATGCGCCGCTTCCGCACCATGGAAACGCCGGTCCAGGTGGGCCGCTGGCAGATCGAGCTGCTGCACCCCGCCGACCCGGAGTCGCTGCTCAGCGAGGAGGACTTCGAGCGCGACGAGCGGCTGCCGTACTGGGCGGACGTCTGGCCGTCGTCGGTGATCATGGCCCGCCACGTCGCCATGCTGCAGGCCGCCGGCAAGACAATGCTCGAGCTGGGCTCCGGTGCGGGACTCGTCGCCACGGCGGCCGCGCTGGCGGGATTCGAGGTGACGGTGAGCGACTACTATGAGGACTCGCTCCGCTTCAGCCGCGCCAACGTGCAGCAGCACACCGGCATCGATCCGGCAGCGCAGCTGCTCGACTGGCGCGCGCTGCCGCCGTCCCTGCCGCGCTACGACGTCGTCATCGGCTCGGACGTGCTCTACGAGAAAGCCTACGGCGCGCTCGTCGCCGAGACGATCGCGCGCACGCTCAAGGGGGACGGCCGGGCCTACGTCACCGATCCCGGACGCATCGCGACGAACGACTTCATCGCCGAGACGACCCAGCGCGGGCTGCACGTCCGCACGCTCGAGCGCGTCGCCTTCAACCCCGAGGCGTCGACACGGCAGATGATCGACATCTACGAGGTCAACTGGGCGGGGATGCGGTTCCGCGATTGATCGCGAGCGGCGTCGCGCCGACGAGCTGCGATGCGACCACTTCGGAGATGTCGAACACCGGCACGCTGGAGTTCTTCGCGGCGACACCGTCCGACATCATCGTCATGCAGAACGGGCACGCCACCGCGATCGCCTCCGCGCCCGTGGCCAGCAGCTCCTCGGTGCGCTCGACGTTGATGCGCTTGCCCGCCGTCTCCTCCATGAACATCCGCCCGCCGCCGGCGCCGCAGCAGAGGCCACGGCTCTTCGTGCGTGGGGGCTCCACGAGCTGCACCACCGGCAGCGCACGCTTGAGCGCCTCACGAGGTGCGTCGTACACGTCGTTGTAGCGGCCGAGGTAGCACGAGTCGTGATAGGCCATCACCAGGCGATCGGCCTCGGCCTTCGCAAGCGGGATGCGCTCCTCCTGCATCAGCCGCTCGATGTAGGTCGAGTGGTGAATCACCTCGTAGTTGCCGCCGAGCTGCGGGAACTCGTTCCCCATCTGGTGGAAGCAGTGCGGGCAGTGCGTGACCACCGTGCTGACCTCGTAGCGATCGAGTGTGCCGATCGTGTCCTTCGCGAGCATCTGGTAGAGATATTCGTTTCCCATGCGCCGCGCCGGGTCACCGTGGCAGTGCTCCTCCTGCCCGAGGATGGCAAACCTGATCCCCGACGCCTGAAGGATACGTGCGAAGGCGACGGTGATCTTCTTCGCCCGGTCGTCGAACGACCCCATGCAGCCGACCCAGTACAGGATGTCCGGGCGCTCGCCGCGCTCGAACAGCTCGGCCATGGTGGGAATGTCCATGCCCTGCGCCCATGCGGCGCGCTCCGACGGACTGAATGCCCAGGGCGAGCCGTTGCGCTCGAGTGACTCGAACGCCGGCTGGATCTCCTCGGGGAAGCGCGATTCCATCAGCACGAGGTTGCGGCGCATCTCGTTGATGATGTCGAGCTGGTCGATCGAGACCGGACATTCGGTCACGCAGGCACGGCAGCTCGTGCACGCCCACAGCTCTTCCTCGGTGATGTAGTTGTCGAGGAGCCGGTTCTCGAGCACGGCGGTCGTCGTGGTGCTGCCCGCGTCGTCGCCCTCGCCGTGCACGAGCTTCGAGCGGGCGAAGTCCATGTGCTGGTTCGTGACGACCGGCGCCTTCTCCATCAGCCGCTGCCGGGTGTTCACCACGATCTTGCGCGGGCTCAGCAGCTTGCCGGTGATGTTCGCGGGGCACGCCGCGGTGCAGCGCCCGCACTCGGTGCAGGTGTAGCCGTCGAGGAGCGACTTCCACGACAGGTGCTCCACGTCCGACGCGCCGAACTGCTCCGCATCCTCCGCCTCCAGGTCCATCGGGCGCATGACGGCCCGCTCGCCCTTCCAGTTGGTATTGGAGAAGAAGACGTTGATGAGCGAGGTGAAGACGTGGAGGTGCTTGGAGTACGGGAGGTAGTTGAGGAAGAAGAGGATGAGCAGCGCGTGCGCCCACCACGACACCTTGAAGCCATCCCAGGCCGCCTCGGCGCTCATGCCGCTGAACGCGACGCCGAGGCCGCGGGAGATGAACTTCTCGCTGCCGACCATGTCGGGGCGTGCCACCCAGAGCAGCCCGTTCGACACCAGCAATGTCACCATCAGCCCGGCGATCATGCCGAGGATGAACAGTGCGTCCCAGTGCTCGAGGTTGTCGCCCTCGAGCCGCTTCGGGTGGAGTACCAGTC
>JACDHQ010000296.1:2626-4163 GCA_013820975.1 Gemmatimonadaceae bacterium | reverse complement strand
CGTCCGAGGTCGTCGTGACGGGTGGCTCGACGGTCGGTGTGGAAGCCGTGTTCTGGGGACGGCCCTCGGTCCTGATCGGCCCGAGTGGATACGACGAACTTGACGTCGTGCATGGCGCACACGATGCCGCATCACTTGAGGCGCTGCTCCGGCGGCCCCTACCGGGCGTGAAGCATGAGGCGGCCCTAGCCTACGGCTATTACCGGGCGACGTTCGGAGAGCCGTTCGTCGTGTATCAGCCCACTACCTTCTCCCTCGGTACGTTCGCAGGCCAACACCTCCGACCTCTCGCGTGGCGGGCGCTCGCGTCGGCCCGGCTTAAGTTCGGTGCAATGGTGCGCGAGCGCCGCGATCGCTTCGGCGGGCGGCTCCATTCGTGAGCCGGCGACGGTCTGTACGCCATGGCCGCGACTGGCCGAGCGACGCAGTGACGCCGCTTCACCATCGCGCCAGTGAACGGACGTCTCAAGACGAGGGAGCCAAGGTGCAGTTGGGCCCGGCGCGACTGCGGGTCGCCGTATCGGCGTATGCATGTCAACCCGGTTTCGGTTCCGAACTCGCCATCGGCTGGAAGACGGCACGGGAATTGGCCCAGGCATTCGACGTCGTCGTCGTGACTCGCGGTCGCTATCGCGCCTCGATAGAGGCGGCCTTGGCGAGCGAAGGAAAGTTCGAATCCTTTCGGATCGTGTACCTCGATGCACCAACCTTGCTCGAGCGCCTCTCAAGCATTCCGATTATTGGCGAGAATCTGCACTACGCCTATTGGCAATGGCTCCTTCGCGCACGAATGCGCGTCCTCCACAAGGCTGAGCGGTTCGACGCCGCGCTCCACCTCACGTTCGTTCGGTACTGGATTGCGCCAGGTCTCGCCTGGGTCGACGATCTCCCTGTCGTCTTTGGTCCCGTCGGTGGCGCTGACTCGTGTCCGCCGTCGCTCCTCACCACGCTTGACGCCTCCGGACGCACCTTCGAATTCTTCCGCAGTCTCATCCGCGGTGCGTTCGAGCGCTTGCCGGCCCTGCGGTATGCGGTTCGGCGCTGTGCCGTTGCGATCGCCACAACACCCGCCACCGCCGACCGGCTCGAGGCGCTCGGCGCGAGGGAGGTGCTAATGATGGGTGATGTGCACGTCGATCGGGTCGCGCCGGCCGCACACTTTTCGTGCGCCGGACAGGTCAAGTCCGACACCTCCACCGCCGTGTGCATAGGTCGTCTCATCGAGTGGAAGGGGTACCACCTCGCGATCGAGGCATGGGCCGAGGCTGATGTCGCCGGAACGCTGCAGATATTCGGTGACGGTCCCGCCATGACGCGTCTCCGAACCGTCACTGAGCGGCTCGGCGTGCAGGATCGAGTGATCTTCCACGGCTACGCGCCGCAGGAGCGGGTGCAAGCGTCGCTTCGAACGGCCAGGATGCTGATTCACCCGAGCCTCCACGATTCGGGTGGCATGGTCCTTCCGGAGGCCATGCAGTATGGCGTCCCCGTCGTCTGTTGGGATCACGCGGGTCCAGGTCAGCAGGTGGACGAGACC
>JACDHQ010000296.1:0-2616 GCA_013820975.1 Gemmatimonadaceae bacterium | reverse complement strand
CGAGACCTGCGGCTTTGCCGTCGCCGTACATCCCACCGACGCCCGCCGTTCTGTGAGTGCCATGGCGGCTGCGGTCCGCGAGCTTGCGAGCGACGACGCCCTGTGGATCGCCTGTTCTGCCGGTGCCAGGAAGAAGGTCGAAGGGATCAGGACGTGGCAGGAACATGCGGCTCGGCTCGCCGAGGTCATACGCGACGTGTACGTCCGGAGCAACGAATGTTAGCTCGACTCTGGCAACTTCTCGATCGTCGGGATAGGCGTAGCGTAATCTCGATCCTTCCTCTCCTACTCGCGAGCGCGATCGTCGAGATCGCAGGAGTCGCAGCCGTTCTTCCATTTATCGCACTGCTGTCCGACCCCGCATCGATCTTCACCCTTCCCATTGTCGGTCCACTCGTGCTCGAGAGCGGGATCGAAGATCCGCTGCAGCTCCTGCGTTGGGTCGGCCTCGTACTCGCCGTCGTGCTTCTTCTGGCGAACGCTCTGGTGATCGCGACGCACTGGTGGGTGCTGCGGTTCTCGTGGTCGTTGAACCACCGCTTGTCATCGCGGTTATTGCGTCGATACCTGGAGCAGCCTTATGACTTTACGCTGACGCGAAACACCGCGACCCTCTCGAGCAAGGTGATCGTCGAGGTTCGGAGATTGGTAGAGCACGGCTTTCAGTCGTGGCTCGAGATCGTGACCCGAAGCGTGGTCATAGTTGCGTTGATCGCTTTTCTCGTCGCACTCGACCCGGTTCTCGCCCTAGTTGTCTTCGGCGTACTCGGCGTCGCGTACGCAGGAATTTTCGTTGTGAGCCGTAGGTACCTGCAGCGCATCGGACACGAAGCCGTTAAACTTGGCGTCGCCCGCCTCAAGGCGGTGAACGAGGCTTTAGGAGCCTTCAAGGATCTCAAGGTGACGGGGCGAGAGGCTTCTGCATTCTTGCAGTACGACCGGCCGGCGCGCCGCTACGGTCAAATCGAAGCCGCGCAAGGCGCCATTGCCATCCTCCCGCGCTACGCGCTAGAGGGCGTCGCTGTCGGCGGTATGGTGCTCATTGCCGCCATCATGGCAGGGCGCGGCGGCACGTTCGCGAGCACGCTCCCGCTGCTCGGGGCCTACGCCTTCGCCGGCCTTCGCCTCATGCCGTTGATGCAGCAACTCTTCGGCGCCGTCGCCCGTAGCCGGTTCGCTGAGGGATCGATGGAGGCCGTGGAAGCGGACTTTCGCGAAGTCGAGAGCGGCGAGGGCGACGTCGACGACGTACCGTCGCCAATGGCCTTCGAACGCTCCATCGTGCTGCGTGACGTGCGCTATGCGTACCCGAATTCCACCACCCCCGTCCTCGACGCTGTGACGATCGAGATCGGAAAAGATTGCTCGCTGGCCGTCGTCGGACGTACGGGCGCCGGCAAGACCACGTTGATCGACGTAATCCTGGGCCTGCTTGTGCCCGCCGAAGGGTCCATCGAAGTCGACGGTGTGACGGTAACGGCGGAAGGACGCCGTGGGTACCGACGCCTCTTCGGGTACGTATCGCAGCATGTGTACTTGCTCGACGACACGATCTCGCGGAACATCGCCCTCGGTCTACAAGATGATGCCATCGACCCGCAGGCCGTTCGCGAGGCCTGTATGCTGGCGCAGATCGCCGAGTTCATAGAGGACGAACTTGCCGACGGCTACGCGACTATGGTCGGGGAGCGCGGTGTGAGACTCTCCGGTGGGCAGCGCCAACGCATCGGCATCGCGCGGGCTCTCTACCACCGGCCACCAATATTGGTCTTTGACGAAGCCACCAGCGCCCTCGACATGCACACGGAGCGCCAACTCTATCGGGCGCTCGAGGTAATCGCACGTTCGCGAACCGTCATTACCATCGCGCATCGACTCGAGACGGTCGAGAAGGCCGACGCGGTCGTGGTGCTCGAAGACGGGCGTGTCATTGATTCCGGTGCGCCAACAGACATTTTGTCGCGCTATCGCTTGGACGCCTCAGGAGAGCCCACCAATCGAAGGTTCGACGCGACCACAGGGACGTAGTTGAGGGATGTACTGCCCGTGTCAGCATCTCGTCAACGAGCGGCGTCTATCCGGCGTTCGACATTGTGTAGCGGCAAAGATGCGGCAGTAGGGTCGTGAGGCACGAAGTTGTCGGCCTCTCGAAACGCACCGTCGTGGCGAAAGCCGCCATCGCCCGCGAACTCGCCGGCTGGTTCTGGTCGCTGGCGGTGATGCGATCATGACCTTCACGCCCCTGCCGGGCTGACTCCGACCTCTTCCTGGTGTGCTGGAGACGGCAGCGTCACGGGGGCGATGCGCGAGAGCTCTATGAGCAGCCGCCTTTCGGCGGTCACGCTCGATGCTAGATCGCGACACGCCCCTTTGAAAAAGACACCCCATATCAGAGCGCCAGCGACGACATGGCCCCGCTCCGCGCCCGTATCCGAGAGGCGTACTACGCGCGGTTGCTGGCACATGACGGAAGACGTTTTCGAGCGTCGGACGCGGCGCTTCGTCGGTACGCTCGAGATTCGCGAGCGCCTGTAAACCACCCCGCGGCAGCGAATCTCGACGGATCCCGAGAAGTACGGCAGCGCGGAGCGGTTCCGGCAGGTGGCGGTGAAGATC
>JACDHQ010000295.1 GCA_013820975.1 Gemmatimonadaceae bacterium | reverse complement strand
GGGTGATGTCATGGTAGTCGGCAAGAGCCTTGAGGACCTTGAGGAGCCGCTTCTCCAGCCGCACTCCCGTCTGCACACGTTCGACAACCGTTTCAGCCACAAATTACCTACGTACCAATATACCATGATATGAAAAGAAGAGGTGGCGTGAAACGTGCACTCCGACAAGCGCCACCGGTGACACGTCGGCAGAGTAATTTGGCGCAAACACCTTAAAATCAACGGGTTGCATTGTCTACTCCGACGGCGGTAACAGGACGTCCGGGTGCGACGTTTAAGCGGAGTTTCGGCAATGGTGGGGCAGTTTTCCCCCCGGTTTGGGTTCGTGACAAAATGGCCAACCACATCCCGGGAAAGAAGTCGACGCTTCCCAACGGCGGATTGCCCGACGCGGGCCCTGTCGAGATCGGCGACATTGACGCCTTACGATTTCGGATTCAGCAACTGGAGCTGTTGTGCGCCGAAGTGTATGCGGCGGGAGTGAAGATTGGATTGCCGCAGCCGCTCCTGAAT
Source organism: Gemmatimonadaceae bacterium (assembly GCA_013820975.1). GTDB lineage: Bacteria > Gemmatimonadota > Gemmatimonadetes > Gemmatimonadales > Gemmatimonadaceae > JACDHQ01. The sequence goes on along the minus strand of JACDHQ010000295.1, from coordinate 3,653 downwards.
CAGCTTTGGACGGTTGCCGCGCAGGGGAGTGCCCCTCGCGCCTTTGCCGTGGAGCTACCCCACCGACCGGCCGTGGCGCCGATGCAGATCCCGGATACCCGCCTGACGGACCGTCCGATCCGCAATGGCGAGGAACGTCCGAAGGCCGCGAAACCGGAGTTGGAGCCGCTTCCGGAGCGACGGCGCGTCATGGTTGTCGATGATGACCCGATGATGATGGAAGTGCTCGTGCGCATTTTGCAGCGGGAGAACTTCGAGCTGACCGTTGCCGGCAGTGGGGCAGAAGCCCTCGAGAAAGCCGCTGGGGCTGTGGAGCCCAACGACCTGCTCATCACCGACTACGCGATGCCTGAAATGAATGGCCATGAGCTGGCTGAACGCATGCGCGCGCGTTACCCCGCGGTACGCGTTCTCTACCAGACCGGGTTCAGCGACATGCTCTTCGAGAACCGCATGGAACTCGAGGACGGGGCCGCCCTTCTAGAGAAGCCGTTCACCGCGCGCGGGTTGCGCGAGGCCGCACGTTTCATTCTCTTCGGCGCCATCAACCCGACCGCCGTTTAGCGACCGTGCGCCCGATGACTCGCACCTGAAGCTAGTGTGCCGTCTCCGAAATACGTTGACATTTTCCGGGCGGGGCATCCCGCCTCGCGGCGTTGCTCATCGCTCACTTATGCCCAATAAGCTCGCTCTTCGCGCCTGGCGATCCGGGCGCCGCGCCCGGAAAATGTGTCAACGTATTTCGGAGACGGCACACTAGCCCCAAAATAAGCGCGTTTGCGGCTCGGCCGACGACGTGAATCGAGGTGAGATCGCGACACGGACTCCTCCCGCCAGGACGATGTCCTGTCGCTGCCCGCCAGATTGTCGGTTGTCGGCTGATCCTCCACACGTGAAAGACGCGTTCAATGCATCCGGGCCTCGCTATCCCGGTTTCAGCGCCGCCGCTCAGCAGCGCAATGGCTCGCGCAGTTGATCGAATGCGCGGAGAAAGACGGCCTGCCACGGATTCCAGGCGAGTAAGCGAAACACCAGTCGACGACTGGTGCGCACGACCTGCACCGGAATCAGCATAAAGGCGTTGAGAAAGGCCTTGAATTCCATCCGCAGGACGGCAGCCTTCTCCGCGGCGTAGCGCGCGGCCCAGCGCCCTGTCTCCGGGAGCCGCAGCGCAAACCACGCTTTGAGCGTCCACGCCAGCGCCGCCATCACCATGTAGGCCCAGTTACTCAGTAACGTGTCCACCGGCATCCGCGTCGCGCCCACGCCATGTTTGAGCTGATCGATGAGGTTCTCTTGGTGGCAGCGGTCGTTGGCCAAGAACACCACGTCGGAGGCGGCAGTCTCCTGATCGTTGGTGAGATAGAAGAAGTAGCGAATCTGGTCGAAGAGTCGCTGGTCACCGTGCTCGACCGAAATATTCTTTCGCACGACCACCATGCGGTACGCCTTCGTACACGCGACCGGCTGATACGCGAACTCCGCGACCGCCTCGGCCTCGAGCCGCAGATTTTTGAACGCGCGCTCGACGATGATGGCCGCTTTCACATTCGCGGGCCGCTGGCGCGGCTCGGGCCGGACCTCGTCGGGCGGGCGCCGCACCAACGGCGTCCACGCGCGCGTCGGCACGGCGTCGGCCTCGCGGATCAGATTCGCGCGCGCATCGTACCCGAAGATGAACCGCACGCCGGCGGCGTCCCACCGGTCCAGGTGCTCCGTCTGGCTGAAATCGGTATCGCCGCGGAAGGTGATCCGCCGAAAGCCCGCGGCCTGACACAGCGCGCGCGCTTGGTCGAACCGCGCCGCCGCCCCCTCCGACGACGGCCGATTGCCGCTGCGGTTGACCAGATACAGTGGCTCGCCTGTGTTGGCCAACGAGACCACCAGCGGGTGATACCCCCAGACCCCGTCATAGGTGATGTCCATGCCTGCCTTACACTGCCCGGTCGTCTCGGCCAGCGTGCCGTCGGCGTCGATGAAGGCGTCCTCGACAAACGCGTCCGGTTGCGCGCGCCAGACCCGCACGCGCGTCTCGTTGATCGCGGTCTGCAACGCCTCGATGGTGGTCTCGTCGAACCGGCGGCAGAAATCGCCCGCGGTCGTCGGGTCGGGGATCCGCTGCGCGCCCAGCGCATCGAGATAGACCTCGTCTTGCCGGCGCCCTTCGATATCTTGCAAGCACGTCCCGCCGGACAACACGTTGTACGCGATCCCCAGCACGTGATCCGATTCGTGGTACGGCAGGTGCACTTTCAACACCTCCACGTGCTGATCGATCGCCTCGACCAAGCCGACGTGCTGCGCTAACCGATGCATCGCCCCGATCCCGCCACTCGCCAGGCCGCGGATCCGAGCGCTGTGCTCGTACTGGAGATTGGTTGCCCGATACATCGGCCTCGCCTGCGCCGTCCACGTCCGCGGCCGCAGCCGCTGCTCGATTCGACGTTTGCGTCGCGCCACATTTTCATGTCTACTCGTCTTCACTCGAAATGTCCTCTCGTGGCAGAGCGTTCTGGTTTTGGCACCGTGAAACTCTGCTATGAGCTACGGACATTTCGAGCATTTCGCTTACACGCCGAGCCGCAAACGCGCTTATTTTGGGGCTAGACTGTCGCCGGGCACTATGATCCGATTCGACGGCTTTACGCTGGACTCACGCACGCGACGGCTGCTCTCGGACGGAACCGAGATCCATCTCGCGCCAAAGTCCTTCGAGCTGCTGATGCAACTGGTTGAGGGGCGGTCCCGCGCCATCTCGAAAGAGGAGCTTCAACAGGCACTCTGGCCGTCGAGCTACGTGCAGGAAACCAATCTCGCCAGCCTCGTGGCCGAGATCCGGCGCACGCTCGGCGATTCCGCGGAGCATCCCCGCTACATACGGACGTTGCACCGATTCGGATACCGGTTCGTCGGAACGGTTCTCGAGGAGCACGATCGAGAGGAAGCCGTGAAGCCGCCCGTCAAGTACTGGCTGGTGTGGGACGCGCGACAGATCGCGCTCACCGAGGGCGAGAACATCGTCGGGCGTGCGCCGGACGTCGAGGTATGGATCGATGCCGCGGGCGTGTCGCGTCATCACGCACGCATACGTCTCGAAGGAGAAATGGCGACGCTCGAAGACCTGGGCAGCAAGAATGGGACGTACGTGAGAGGGCAGCGCGTCAGCAGAGCGGCAGCACTTGCAGATGGCGATCAGATCCGTCTCGGCTCCGTCGTCGTCACCTTCCGGATCCCGCCACCTGTTGGTTCAACAGAGACGGCCCGGGCCTAGCCGCTGCGCTGGTAACATCCGCGCTCCCGAACGGCAGGCGCGGACCAAACGTCCATGACGTCCCTACGATGATTCCCTTCACTGCGTGAGTGTTCCGGCCCCACAGCGTCCAGACGAAGCTGCCGTACGCCGACAGCGCCCCTCCGAGCGACACCGTGGTACCGGCGCTCATCAACAGCCGGTTGTCTCGCGTGACACGATCGTGGAACGGGAAGACATCGTGGTAGTGCTCGTCTCGCGGGAGCGGGACGTCGACTCCGCCATGCGTCAGTTGCAGGCTTCCGGCGACCGTCGCGGTCATCCGCGGGTGGACGGCGTAGCCACCCTCGAGATCGACATTGCTCCGGTTGATGCTCATCCCGCCAACGCGTTCCACTAGTAC
>JACDHQ010000294.1 GCA_013820975.1 Gemmatimonadaceae bacterium | reverse complement strand
ACGGGACGGAACTCGCGCGTCTGCGCCAGGCGCTTGAGCTGCTCGAAGTTCTCCCCGACTGCGGCGAAGAGCCGCACCGCATCCTCCCGCTGGACCCATCCCTCGAGCAGCGGGTGGACCTCCGCGGGGTTGGCGCGCACGATGTCGAACATCGTGTTCGTGTTCGAGTTCTTCACCGTCGCCCAGCCATACGACGCCGGCTCGGTCTCATGCACCACGAGCATCCCTGCCAGTCCCTGGCGCGCGGCTTCCTCGTACTTGTAGGTCCAGCGGCCATAGTAGGTCATCGCCTTCCCGCCGAAATCCCCCTGCCCCGTCTCGAAGTCGGGATCATTGACGAGGACGATGCCCACCTTTCCGCGCAGATCCTGCCCCTTGAAGTCGTCCCAGTTCCGCTCGGGGGCCTTCACGCCGTAGCCGAGGAAGACGAGCGGCGCATTGCGGATGTCCACGCGGTCGACGTTCTGCATGCTGGCGCGAATGGCGACCTGCTCGCCCTGGACGAGCGCATGCACCTGGCCATTCACCGTGACCGACAACGCCGGCGTTCCGACGATGTCCGACTGGTTGAGGGGCACCTCCTGATACCACGTGCCGTTGTCGCCGCCTGGCGCGACGCCGGCGGCCTGAAGCTGTGCCACGAGGTAGTCCACCGTCATCGGCTCAGCGGGGGTGGCGGGCCCGCGCCCCATGAAGGCGTCGGAGGCCAGTGTCTGGACGTGGGCCGCGAGGCGTGACGCATCGACCGCCGCACCGCCGGCGGGCGCGGGACCCTGGTGCAGGGCCGGCGTGCAGGCGGCAAGCGCGATCAACGCAACAGCAGGACGCAGCAGCTTCATCTCGAATCCTCGGTCGGCGGCAGGTGGGCGTGGGGCGGATGGCTCGTTCAATGATGTCCCCGCCGCGGTCGTGTCGCTAGGCACGGGCGGTCACCGCGGTATCTTCCGCCCATGAGACTCTGGATCGACGCCGACGCCGCACCGCGCGACGTCAAGGATATCTGCCTCCGCGCCTGCGACCGCCTGAAGATCGAGACGGTGCTCGTCGCCAACCAGCGGCTCCAGGTGCCCCCCGGCTACCCGCACCTCTCGGCGGTGCGCGTCGAGGGGGGACCGGACGTCGCCGACCGGTACATCGCCGATCACGCGGTGGCCGGCGATGTGGCCGTGACGGCCGACATTCCGCTGGCGGCGATCCTCGTGCCGGGCGGCGTCGTCGTCATCGACCCACGCGGTGAGGTCTTCACCGCCGAGAGCATCGGCGAGCGGCTCTCCGTGCGAAATTTCATGGACGGACTGCGCGGCGCCGGCGTGGACACGGGCGGGCACGCCGCCTACGGGCCGCGGGAGAAGCAGGCGTTCGCAAATGCGCTCGACCGCGCCCTCACCCGCGCGTTGCGCGCCCGCTGACCCTCACTGCGCCGGCCGGCTCCACGGGGGCGCAATTCCGTTGGTACGGGTGTACGCGATGAGCTGGCCCAGGTGTTCGTGCAGATGCCCGGTGGTCAGCACCCAGAGCTGCAGCACCGTCATCTCCTGCCCGAAAAACGTGATCGTTTCGTCGAGCCGCGCGGGCGTGGTAGCCGACATCGCCGCGACGAGGTGAGCGAACGAGGTGTCCAGCGACGCGATCATCGCCTCTCGCGACAGACGCTGCGTCTCGAACGTGGTGAGCGTCGAGAAGTCGCCGATGCTGATTCCGGTGGACGCCGGCGCCGGGACCCCAACGCCGATCGGCAGCAGGTAGTTGTCGGCGGCGATGTGCAGCAGGACCTCACCGGTCGAACGAACGCCGTCGCCGGGGCGCCACTCGAGCGCCGGCGACGGCAGTTCGCGCGCCAGGGCGATCAGCTTGCCCTGAACGTCGGTGACGTCCTTCACGAGTTCGCCCATCAGGCCAGCCGGCTGCTGGCTGGAAGTGGGCTGCTGCGCGATGGCCGGCGCCGCAAGCAGGCTGAAGGCGACAGCGGTGAACAGCGTCCTGGCGTGGCTGTGCATGGCGTGATCCCGGCGAGGAGGATAAGGAGTCGCGAGTGACGACCGTCGGACGCGCGAAGCTGCCCGTAGTGTGCGAAGCGCCATCTGGCGAGGCAAGGGCCGGGCGACGAATCGCCGATGAGGGCAACACGGATTATCATCCATGCGCCGGCCAGCCGGCGCCGTGCCTCGGGTCGCGCGGCTCACCTCGCTCCAGCATCGCCGGGACACCCGCAGCGTCAATGCCCGCAGTCGCCCTCCCCTCCTGCTCCGAACGCCTCGCCGCGCTTGTCACGGCGGGATCGGCTCGTGCGCAAGCGCTCGGGCGCTCAGTGCTCGTGAGTGTGGTGGAGCGCCGCCGACTGGTCGATCCGCTCGCCGTGCTTGCGGGATGGGCGAACCGGGCGGGTGCCGATGCGGGCCCAAGGATGTACTGGGCGCTGCCGCACGCGGGCGTCGCGACGGCATGTGTCGGCAACGTGGTCACGGTCGAACCCTCCGGCGAGGATCGCTTTGCTGCCGTCAACACTGCGGTGGCTCTGCTGCTCGACCATGCGATCGTGGACGGTCCGGCAACCGTCGTGGATGGTGTCGGTCCGATGTTCGCCGGCGGTTTTGCGTTCGATCCCGGTCATGAACCCGACGATCGCTGGCGCGAGTTCCCGGCGGCACGCTTCGTCCTCCCGCGAGTGCAGGTCACGGCAGCGGGCGGCGACGGATGGCTCACGGCCTCGATGCTGGTGGATGCGGATGGCGTGCCCGACATGGATCCGGCGGACCTCGCGCGACTCTGTGACGACCTGCACACGGGCGCAGGCCCCGCCAGGGAAGGCGCGGCGACCGGCGTGGCCTTCGCGGACGAGCGTTCACCGGAGCGCTGGAAGCACCTGGTTGCCGACGCGGTCGACGTGATCCGGTCCGGCGAGCTCGATAAGGTGGTGCTCGCTCGGGCGCGCCAGTGCCGCGCGGAGTCCCCGATCGACGCGCATCGTGTGCTCTGGCGCCTCGCAGCGGGATCCCCCGACTGCTTCATCTTCGGCGTGTGGCAGGGACAAAGTGCGTTCGTCGGGGCCAGCCCGGAGCGGCTGGTGCGCCTTGACACGATGGACGTGCAGGCGAGCAGCCTCGCCGGTTCGGCCCCTCGGGGCGCGACGCCCGACGACGACCGGGCATCCTCGGCGATGCTTGCATCGAGCACGAAGGACCTGGCGGAGCACGCACTCGTTCGCGAGGCGCTGGTGACCGCGCTCGAGCGCCTGTGCGACGACATCGCGGCGGCCGGCGTCCCGTCACTCTTTACCCTTCCCCACGTGCATCACCTGCACACGGCGGTGCGTGCGACCCTGCACGAGGGGCGCACCCTCGTCGACCTTGTCGAGGCGCTGCATCCCACCCCCGCCGTCGGCGGCGCGCCGCGCGAGGCCGCCCTTGCATACATCCGCGCGCACGAGTCGCTCGACCGCGGATGGTACGCCGCGCCGGTCGGATGGATCGGCCGCGGGCGCGGGGAGTTCGCCGTCGCGCTCCGGTCGGCCGTGGTCCGTGGGAGCGACGCATGGCTCTTCGCCGGTTGCGGGATCGTCGCGGGCTCTGACCCCGCCGCCGAGTATGAGGAGACGCTGCTGAAGCTGCGGCCGATGGAGCAGGCGATCACCGCGGCCCAGGGGGGAGCGGGATGAGCGACGGCGCAGACCGCGCGGCGGCGGCATTCGTCGGTGCGTTCATCGAGGAACTCGTGCGATCCGGCGTCCGCCACGTCTGCATAGCGCCCGGGTCCCGGTCGTCGCCCCTGGCGCTGACCCTCGCCGCGCACGATGGAATTCGCACCTGGGTTCACCTCGACGAGCGAGCGGCCGCGTTCTTCGCCCTCGGCATGGCCCGCGACCTCGGCGAACCGGTGGGACTGCTCTGCACGTCGGGGACGGCGGCGGCGAATTTCCTCCCGGCAATGGTCGAGGCTGCCGCGGCCGGCATCCCGCTGCTCGTGATGACCGCCGACCGACCGCCAGAGCTGCGCGACGTCGGTGCCGCGCAGACGATCGACCAGGCACGGTTGTTCGGCGTGCACGTGCGCTGGTTCGTGGACGTGGCGCTTCCCGAGGCAACGGCGGAGCTGCTGCGCTATGCCCGCACCCTGGCCTGCCGCGCCGTCGCCCGCGCATCGATGACGCCACCCGGTCCGGTGCACCTC
>JACDHQ010000293.1 GCA_013820975.1 Gemmatimonadaceae bacterium | reverse complement strand
GGAGGGCACCATCGTCGGCATGGTCCACGTCATCGACATTCTCAAGGGCGGCGGCGACCGGAGCCCGGTGCCGCGCCCGACCGCGGAGGCGCGCGAGGATGCATTGTGTACCGAGCTGTTGTTCCGGATGCTGAAGACCAAGCGTCACCTCGCGGTGGTGAAGGATGCCGCCGGCAACGCGGTCGGCATCGTCACGCTCGAAGACCTCATCGAGGAGCTCGTGGGCGACATCCGGGACGAGTTCGATGAACCGCCGGTGCCCGTTCCCGCACGCTGATGGATCCCACCTTGCCGCTGCCGCCGTCGGTCGCGCGCCTGCTGCCGGACTTCGATGCCCGCCGGCCCGCAGCGCTGGCGCGCGCGGTGAGCATCGTCGAGAACCATCGCCCCGGCTTCGACGCGTTGCTGGCGACGCTGCATCCGCGCCTCGGCCACGGCCGGCGCATCGGAATCACGGGTCCGCCGGGCGCCGGGAAGAGCACCCTCACGATGCGCCTGGCCGCCGCCTATCGCGAGGCGGGTCTCACGGTCGGCGTCATTGCCGTGGACCCGACCTCGCCCTTCACCGGTGGCGCCCTCCTGGGGGACCGCATCCGGATGGAGTCGGTCGCGCTCGACCCCGGCGTGTTCATCCGCTCGATGGCGACGCGCGGCTCACTGGGGGGGCTCGCGGCCGCCGCCGGCGAGGTCGCCGACGTCCTCGACGCATACGGCATCGATCGCATCCTGATGGAGACCGTCGGCGTCGGCCAGAGCGAACTCGACATCGCGCGGGCTGCGGACACGAGCGTCGTCGTGCTCGTACCGGAGTCGGGCGACTCGATCCAGACGCTGAAGGCGGGGCTGATGGAGATCGCGGACCTGTTCGTGGTGAACAAGTCCGATCGCCCCGGCGCCGACCGGCTGCGGCACGAGCTCGAGGTGATGCTGGGCATGCGGGGAGGCCACGCGCTGCGCAATGTGCCTGCCCATCATGGTGTGGACCTCGGTCGCGCGATGACGAGGGACGAACGGCTCGCCATGAACCCGGCGCGGGCGGCGCGTGAGGCCGCCGTGCACGGGGCGGAGGACGACCGGTGGACGCCGCCCGTGCTGCGCGCCGCAGCGAGCAGGAACGAAGGCATTCCCGAGTTGCTGGGGGCCCTCGATCGCCACTTCGCTTATCTTGAGGCCTCGGGGACGCTGGCCGGGCGCCGGCGATCGCGGATCCGTGACCGCGTCATCGCGGTCGTGGAGGACCGGGTGCGGCGGCGGCTCTGGGACGATGCGCCGACTGTCGAGTGGCTCGACGCGCAGCTGCCTGCGCTCGTCGCCGGAACGATTCATCCATTCGGGGTCGCCGATGCGCTGCTTGCGCGAAGTGGCCACCTCGTCACGGGGAGCGGGACATGACATCGACACCTGAGCTGACCGACGGCGCGGCTGTGTCCGAGGAGCTCGAGCGACTCCGGGCCGAAGTCGCCGACTGGCGGCGCCGCTACGAGCAGGGTGAGCTGCGCGACGTCGCGTTCACCAACTCGGCGCGCGAAGTTGCACCGCTGTTCACGGCGGCCGACACGGCCGGCATGGACGCCAGCGGGGACCTCGGCCTCCCTGGCGCGTATCCCTTCACGCGCGGGATCCATCCCACCGGCTATCGCGGCAAGCTGTGGACGATGCGGCAGTTCGCGGGATTCGGGAGCGCGCGGGACACCAACCAGCGCTTCAAGTTCCTGCTGGAACATGGGCAGACCGGGCTATCGACGGCCTTCGACTTCCCCACGCTCATGGGATACGACAGCGACCATCCCCGGTCGGAGGGTGAAGTCGGCAAGACCGGGGTCGCGATCTCGAGCCTCGCGGACATGGAAACGCTGTTCGAGGGAATTCCCCTCGACCAGGTGTCCACCTCGATGACGATCAACGGGCCCGCGATCATCCTCTGGGCCTTCTACATCGCGGCGGCGGAAAAGCAGGGCGTCGCGGCCGGGAAGCTGCGCGGGACGACGCAGAACGACATCCTGAAGGAGTACATGGCGCAGCACGCCTGGTGCTTCCCGATCGAGCCGGCGATGCGCCTCATCGTCGACTGCTTCGAATGGGGGGCCACGCATGCGCCGCTGTGGAACACCATCTCCATCAGCGGCTATCACATCCGCGAAGCCGGGTCCACGGCCGCCCAGGAGCTCGCGTTCACGCTGGCGGACGGTTTCAGCTATGTCGAGCACGGGCAGGCGCGCGGCCTCGACGTGGACGACTTCGCGCCGCGGCTGTCGTTCTTCTGGGACATCCACAACGACTTCTTCGAGGAAATCGCGAAGCTCCGCGCGGCACGGCGCATCTGGGCGCGCCACCTCAAGGAGCAGTATGGCGCCCGGAACCCCCGCTCGTGGGTGATGCGCTTCCACTCGCAGACGGCCGGCGTGACCCTCACGGCGCCGCAGCCGATGAACAATGTCGTGCGCGTCGCCTACCAGGCGATGGCCGCGGTCCTCGGCGGGACGCAGTCGCTGCACACCAACTCGATGGACGAGACGCTGGCGCTCCCCACGGAGCAGGCGGTGCAGGTGGCGCTGCGGACGCAGCAGGTGCTTGCCTACGAGACCGGCGTCGCCAACGTGATGGATCCCCTCGGCGGCTCGTACTATGTCGAGGCGCTCACGAACCAGCTGGAAGCCGAGGCCGAGGGGCTCTTCGCGGAGATCGAGGCCGCCGGTGGGGTCGTCCGTGGGCTGGAGGACGGCTGGTTCCAGCGCCGGATCGCGGAGTCGGCCGCGCGCCAGCAGTGGGAGATCGAGCAGCACCAGAAGATCATCGTCGGGGTCAATGACTTCGTCACCGAGGAGCCCGAGCTGTCCATCCCGCTGCTCCGGATCGGCGAGGAGGTCGATCGCGACCAGCGCGCGCGGCTGGCGACGCTGCGGGCGGAGCGCGACAACGCGCTCTGCACGAGCCGTCTCGACGCCCTGCGCACCGCGTGCCGGGATGGACGCAACACGATGCCCTTCATCCTCGACTGCGCCCGTGCGTACTGCACGCTGTACGAGATCCGCGCGGCGATGGAGGATGTCTTCGGCGCCTATCGCGAGCCGGTGTTCTTTTGAAGCGGTCGGGTGTCGGGGGATCGGGGACGGGGGCAACGCAACCACGAAACGCGCGAGGGCAGGGAGCGGCGCGCAGCGCAGGCGACTGGTGGGCTTCGTACTTCGACGCCGACTACCTCACCGAGTACGGGCCGATCTTCGACCTGCAGCGCGACCGCCGCGAGGTCGCGCGGCTCGTTGAGCTGCTCGCGTTGCCCGCGGGCGCACGCGTGCTCGACCTCCCGTGCGGCCAGGGACGACATGCCCACCTGCTCGCAGAAGCGGGATTCGACGTCGATGGCGTCGACTACTCGCCCGACCTGCTCGCCGCGGCGAGGCAGCGCGGCACGGGGCGGACGCTCCGGTACACGCGGGCCGACATGCGCCAGCTTCCCGCGCGGTGGTCGGGGCGGTTCGACGCAGTGGTGAACCTGTTCACGTCGTTCGGGTTCTTCGCCGACCCAGCAGACGATGCGCGCACGATCGCGGAAGTCGCCCGCGTGCTGGCTCCCGGCGGGATGTTCATCTTCCACGCGGGCTCCAGGGACGGCGTCATGGCGAAGTTCCTGACCCGGGACTGGTGGCGGACGTCCGACGGCACCACCATCACCCAGGAGCGGAGCTTCGACCCGCTCTCCGGCCAACTCACGATCGAGACGTCGTCGGCGGGGCCGTCGGCGTTCGTCGCCCGTGAGCACCGGATCCGGCTCTACACGGCAACGCGCATCGCCGAGCTGTGCGCGGCGAACGGCCTGACAGTGACCGAGGCGCATGACGGCTGGCGCGATCGCCCGCTCACGCGCCGGTCCGGGGAGATGCTGCTCGTGGCGCACAAGGCGCCCCCCGTCTCGCCGATGCGGCGTCCACGACCTGCAGCGCGCACGGCTCGGTTGCCCGGCGCGGGCCGGTCCCGATAGCTTTGCACCCATGCGCCCCATTCGCGTTCTCGTAGCCAAGCCCGGGCTGGACGGGCATGATCGCGGCGCCAAGGTGGTGGCCGCCGCCCTTCGGGACGCCGGCATGGAGGTCATCTACACGGGGTTGCACCAGACTCCCGAGATGATCGCCACCGCCGCCATCCAGGAGGACGTCGACGTCGTCGGCCTGTCGATCC
>JACDHQ010000292.1 GCA_013820975.1 Gemmatimonadaceae bacterium | reverse complement strand
GGGGAGCAGCGACGCGGGGGCGGTCCTTCGCGCCTGCGAGCGGCTGAATCCGCGCCCGCTTGGCCCTGGCCGGCTGGGGGCCATCGCCGCGACGCTTGGATCGGACGTTCCCTTTCTCGCCGGTGAGTCGGCGGCCGCGATCGGGACCGGCCGGGGCGAGCAGCTGGCCCCGTCACCACCGCTGCCCGTGCGGGATGTCGCACTGGTCTTTCCGCCATTCGGCATACCCACCAAGGATGCATATAGATGGTTAGCCGAATCCCGCGGTCAGTATCCGCCGCTCGAGCCGGTTATGGATCCGGACCAGGCCGCCTCCTGGGACGCCATTGCCACGTGGGCGGAGAACGACTTCGAGGCCGTCGTGGTCGAGCGCCATCCGGAGATCGGCAATATCCTCGACGCATTGCGGAGCGCTGGGGCCCTGCTGGCGATGCTGAGCGGATCGGGGTCGACGGTGTTCGGCGTCTTCGCCGCCGATGACTCCGGCGCGGCGCCCGAGTTGCTCGCCGCGCAGGGGACGATGCCTGCCGGCGCGCGCATCGTGTGGACCCGCACCGCGCGACGCGTTGTCCCGGTGGTCGCCTCCGGCTAGCTTTGCACGCTCTTGCCCGGTCGTCCAATGGCAGGACAACGGTCTTTGGATCCGTGAATCGTGGTTCGAATCCACGCCGGGCAATCTGCCTCCTTCGCTCCCTCCTCCCAGGCTCGACGCAATGGACACGGGGTCCACTCCGCGCTACGGCTTCAAGCTCCTCTCCGGCACCGCCAACCGGCCCCTGTCCGAGGAGATTGCCCGTCACCTCGGGATCGAGCTGTGCAAGGTCAACACGTCGCGCTTTGCGGACGGCGAGATCTTCGTCCGGATCGACGAGAACGTTCGCGGCAACGACGTGTTCATCGTCCAGCCCACCAACGCGCCCGGTGACAACATCATGGAGCTGCTGCTCATGATCGACGCCGCCAAGCGCGCCTCGGCGGCCCGGGTGACCTGCGTGATGCCCTACTACGGCTACTCGCGCCAGGACCGCAAGGATCAGCCGCGCGTGGCGATCGGCGCGAAGCTCGTGGCGAACATGCTGGCCAGGGCGGGCGCCGATCGCGTCCTGGGGGTCGACTTCCACCAGCACCAGCTGCAGGGCTTCTTCGACATCCCGGTGGACCACCTGTACGCCATGCCGGTGCTGAGCGGCTTCTTCCGCAGGAAGGGGCTGGTCGATCCGGTGGTCGTCGCGCCGGACGTGGGCGCAGCCAAGATGGCGCGCGGCTTCGCCAAGCGCCTCGACGCGGCGCTGGCGATCATCGACAAGCGGCGCCCCGCGGCCAACGTCTCGGAAGTGCTCAACGTCGTCGGTGAAGTCGACGGCCGCGATTGCATCCTTGCCGACGACATGATCGACACCGCCGGCACCGTCAGCGAGGGTGCGCGCGCCCTCAAGGACCTCGGCGCCGCCCGAGTCTTCGTGTGCGCCACGCACGCCCTCCTCTCCGGCCCGGCGAAGCAGCGTCTCACGGAGGCGCCGATTGAAGAAGTGATCGTCACCGACACGATCTACACCCCGCCCGAGAAGCGCTTCGACAAGCTCACGATCCTGTCCGTGGGAGAGCTTCTCGCGAAAGCGGTACGGTTTACCCACCACGAGCAATCGGTGAGTTCGCTGTTCGACTGAAGGGATGCGAGATACGAGATGCGAGCTGGGGTCAGGTCTCGCATCTCGCATCTCGCATCTCGCATCTCGCATCTCGCATCTGCCGTTTCCGCCTGGCCTGCTTACCTTTAGAGGTTAGTCCCGTCTGGCAGGGCTCCGCTGGTCCTCGGAGCCTGCGGCATGGTAGGGAGGATGCAGCCTCCTGAGAGTTGAGCCGGCCCGCGGTTTCGCTGCTGTTCGCAGGACCGATCCAAGGAAAGACCAATGGCAAATGCATCCCTGAGCGCCGTCGCCCGCACCGAGCGCGGCAAGGGCGCCGCTCGCTCCCTGCGCCGTGAGGGCCAGATCCCGGCCGTCATCTATGGCCACGCCCGCGAGCCGCAGTCGCTCGCCCTCAATGCCCGCGACCTCGGCCGCCTCCTCGAGCACGTCACGGGCTCGACGATCATCGAGCTCACGATCGACGGCAAGGCGTCGCGCACGCTCGTTCGCGAGATCCAGCGGCACCCGTTCAAGCGCCACGTCATGCACATCGACTTCCAGGAGCTCGTCGCTGGTGAGAAGGTGACGGTCGACGTGCCGATCATCTACCGCGGCACCCCGGCCGGCGTGCGCGAAGGCGGCATCCTCGACCAGGTCATGCACGCGATCACGATCTCGGCCGACCCGGTCCACATCCCCGATCACATCGACATCGATGTCTCGGCGCTCGTCATCGGCCACGCGCTGCACATCAGCGACCTGACGCTGCCGGCCAGCATCGAGGTGCTCGACGAGCCGACCGCCACGGTCTGCATGGTCACGGCGCCCAAGGTCGAGGCAGCGCCGGTGGCCGACGAGCCGACGGCTGCCGAGCCTGAGCTCATCCGCAAGGCGAAGCCGGACGACGAGGCGTAATCATCCTCGCGTCGCTCGTCGCCCGCCTGTTCGGCACTTCCCCGGACTCCGATCCGCACGTGAAGGTCATCTGTGGTCTCGGCAATCCGGGGAAGGAGTACGAGCAGACGCGTCACAACGTCGGCTGGTGGTTCCTCGACCACCTTGCCGACGTTTGGCATTTGAGTGGCTGGCGCAAGGACGGAGATGCGCGGGTGCTCGAGGGCACCGTGCGCGGCCAGCGCGTTCGGCTCGTGAAGCCGCTCACGTTCATGAACCTCAGCGGCGCCGCGCTCAAGCCCTACCTGCGCCGCGCCGGGTGGCAGGCGTCCAAGGACCTGCTCGTCGTCGTCGACGAGGTCGCACTCCCGCTCGGATCGTTCCGCCTGCGCGCCGAGGGGAGCGCCGGCGGCCACAACGGGCTCAAGAGCATCCAGGGTGCGCTCGGCGGGAGCTCGCTGTATCCGCGGCTTCGCATCGGCATCAAGCCCGTCGACGAGCGACGCAGCATCGGCGACCTCTCGGACTTCGTGCTGTCGTCATTCGGCAAGCAGGAGCAGCGCGACATCGAGGAGCTCGCACCGCGTCTCACGGAGGCGGTGGAGACGTGGCTCGACGAGGGGATCCTCATCGCGATGAACAAGCACAACAGAAGCGGTCAGGGGTAGGGGGTCGCGGGGTTGGGCGGCTGATCGTGGCCGTCGCAGCCGCATGACCGCCGGTACGATCGCTCACCGCAAACCGTCAACTGGCAACGCGTCATGCTGAAGCTCGGAATCGTCGGACTCCCCAACGTCGGCAAGTCGACGCTGTTCAATGCCCTCACGTCGGCGGGCGTCCTCGCGGCGAACTACCCGTTCGCGACGAAGGACCCCAACATCGGGCGCGTGAAGGTGCCCGATCCGCGGCTCGACGTGCTCGCGGAGATCGTGCAGCCCAAGCGCACGCTGCCCGCGGAGGTGGAGTTCGTCGATATCGCCGGGCTGGTGAAGGGCGCATCGCAGGGGGAGGGGCTCGGCAACCAGTTCCTCGCGAACATCCGCGAAGTCGACGCGATCGTGCATGTGGTGCGCTGCTTCGAGGACGACGACGTGCTGCACGTGATGGGCGACGTCGACCCGGTGCGCGACCGTGAGGTGATTGAATTCGAGCTCGCGCTTGCGGACCTCAGCACCGTCGAGAAGCGCGTCGACCGCGTGAAGCGTGCGGCGAAGACCGGCGACAAGGAGGCGCTTGCCGAATTGCCCGTGCTCGAGCGGGCGCACGAGTTCCTGAAGGAGGGCCGCGCACTCTGGCATGCCGGCCTCTCCGCGGATCATCTCGCGCTGCTCAAGCCACTGTCGCTGCTGACCATCAAGCCCGTGCTCTATGCCGCGAACGTGCTCGAGGAAGAGCTCACCGGCACGCAGAGCCCGCACGTTGCGGCACTGCGCGACGCGATCGCCGCGAGCCACGAGAATGCGGAGGTCGTTCCCTTCTCCGCCAAGATCGAGAGCGAGCTCGCCGAGCTGCCGGAAGAGGAGCGCGCCGACTTCCTGGCGTCTCTTGGACTCGATAGCGCGGGACTCGACCGGCTGATTCACGCCGGTTACCACCTGCTCGGCCTGCAGACCTACTTCACGGCGGGCGAGCAGGAAGTGCGCGCCTGGACCATCC
>JACDHQ010000291.1 GCA_013820975.1 Gemmatimonadaceae bacterium | reverse complement strand
GCGGAGGCCCGTGGCTGCGGGACACAGCAGCAGGGTGAGGGCGAGCAGTTGCAGGGGGAGTGGCATGGGCCGCCCTACGGCGACTCACTCGCTCGGTTTCATGCGGTGGGCGCGGGTCGTACGAGGTACGTCTGTATGTGCATCGACTCCGGCGTCTGGCTCATGAAGTCGAAGATGCGGTTGGGCGCCCGGCGGAATGCAGCACCGCCATGACTCAACTCTAGTCATCGTCAGCCGTCGGCAGGAGGATCGCGATCACCTCCGACACCCCACGACCCTGCACGCGCGTCACTTCCAGCCGGATCCCCGCAGTTTCCACGGCGTCGCCAGTTGCCGGCGGGCGGCCGAGCAGCGCGAGCACGAGGCCGCTCACCGTGTCCACGTCGTCTCGCTCCAGCTCCACGCCGAGCGCGTCGCCGAGCGCCTCGAGCCTCACCAACCCGGTCGCACGCACGCGTCCCGCCGCCACCTGGGTGAGCTCCGGCTGCGCAACGTCCTCGTCGCCGACGTCGCCCACCACCTCCTCGAACAAGTCTTCGGACGTGAGGATCCCGGCCGTTCCGCCGTGCTCGTCCATCACCACGGCCATCTGCACGCGGTCCCTGCGCAGCGCCGCAATGACCTGGTCCATCGACGCCGTCGCGGGCACGTGCGGCACCGGCCGCACCTGGTCGAGCCGCAGCGCCGTGCACGCGGGCAGGCAGCGCAGGATGTCCTTCACGTGCAGCATCCCGACGATGACGTCGATCGACCCGTCATAGACCGGATAGCGCGAGTGGGGCTGCTCGTGCAGCACGCGCCGGATGTCCGCCGCGCCAGCGCCGAGCGGAATGCCGATGACGCGTACGCGCGGCACCATCACCTCCCCGGCCGTGAGCTCGCCGAAGTCGAGCAGCTCGGCGACGACCCGCGCCGCCTCGCTGCGCAGCAGGCCGCCCACCTGCGACTCCCGCACGAGGTAGGCGAGGTCCTCCGGCGTACGATAATGGTCGGCGTGCGCCGCGTCCCGGTGGATGCCCGCCAGGCGCAGCACGCCGTTGCCGATTCCGTTCAGCAGGACGACGAATGGGTAGACGGCGAGCTGCACCACCCTCATGACCGGCGCGATCCAGAGTACGGTGTGCTCGGCCCGCTGCAGGGCGATCGACTTCGGCACCATCTCGCCCACCACGATGTGGAAGTACGTCAGGATCGTGATGGCGCCGATGCTGCCGAGGGTATGCGCCGCAATCCAGCGGCCCGCCCCGAGTATCGTCAGCTGGTCGGCGATCCAGACGGCGAGCAGGTGCTCGCCGTACATGCCGAGGCCCAGGCTGGCGAGGGTGATCCCCAGCTGCGCGGTCGCGATGAAGCGGTCCTGCTCCCGTGGGTCGCGGAGGATGCTCGCGACGAGCTTCGCCGCGCGCTGCCCGGCACTCGCCCGGCGCTCGATGGCGGGCCGCGGCGCGCCGACGATCGCGAACTCCGCGGCGACGAACAGCCCGTTGATCAGGATGAGGACGGTGATGATCAGGATGGGGACGAGGGTGTCAGCCATCGGCACCTTCCCGGCCCTGCGGCGTCACGACGACGCTCCGGACCATGCGCCGGTCGACGGCTTCGACCTCGACCGGCACGCCCTCGACCTCGAGCGATTCCCCGGCGGAGGGAAGCCGCCCGAGGGTCGCGGTCACCAGCCCGCCGACGGTGCGCGCGTGCGGGGTCCAGCGGGTTCGCACCCAGGGCGTTGCATCTTCCACGAGCATGTCGCCGGGAAGGCGGACGCGTCCCCCGGGAAGCCGCTCAGGACGCTGGTCGGCCGGCCGGAACTCGTCCGCGAGGTCGCCGATCAGCTCCTCGAGGACGTCGTCCACGGTGATCAGCCCCGCCGTGCCGCCAAACTCGTCTGCCAGCACCGCCATCGTGCGACGCTGTGCCTTGAAGTGCACGAGCAGCTGGTCGGCGCGCAGCGTGTCGGGAAGCACGAGCACCGGCCGCATGATGCCGCGCAGCCCCTCGATCGGGAACACGCCGTCCACCACCTGCGCAATCTCCCGAACGTGCACCACGCCGATGACGTGGTCGATGGATTCGTCGTAGACGGGATACCGCGTGTACGGATGCTCCGTCGCCGCCTGGACGATCTCGTCGAGCGACGCCGCGACGTCGAGGGCGACGATCCGCGTGCGCGGAATCATGAGATCGCGCACCGACCGGTCGCTCAGCTGGAGGGCGTGGCGCAGGCGGAGCTGCTCATCCGGTTTGAGCAGCCCGCCCTTGCCGCTCTCCGCGACGAGATACTCCAGCTCCGCCGCCGAGTGCACGTGCCGGTGGCTCGTCTCGGGTACGCCGAGGATGCGGAGCAGCACCGCTCCGCTGCCGTTGAGGACGCGAATGAACCAGGCGAGCAGGCGCAGCGACCACTGCATGGGAATGACGGTCAGCAGCGCGACCCGCGTCGGCGTCTGCAGGGCGAGCGACTTCGGCACCAGCTCGCCGAACACCATCTGGACGATGGTGAGGACGACGAGGATCACCACCGCCGACGTCGACTGGGCTGCGACCTGCTGCATGCTGCCGAACCGCTCGAACACGGGAACCAGCGTGGGCGCGAGCCGTGCTTGCGCGAAGGCGCCCACGATGAGGCTCGAAAGTGTGATGCCGATCTGGCATGCAGCGACGTACGTGTCGAGCTGACGCGGGTCGTTGATGATCGGGAGCAGGCGGGCCGCGAGCTGGCTCCCGTCGTCCGCCTGGGACTGCACGCGGCTGCGCCGCACACTGACGGCCGCGAATTCCGCAGCCACGTACAGCGCGTTGATGAGGATCAAGGCCGTGATGACGGCCAGGCTCAGGAATAGCATGGGTGCCGGAAGCCGGCTGGATGCGGCGGCGAGTCACTCGCGGGTACAGTGGCGCCGAATAGCAGGAGGCCGAGGAACAGGCCTGCAGACCGGAAGTACATGACCAGAAGCTAGTGCCGCCCGCTGGGTCCACTGTAACGTGGAAGGAAGGGGGGTGGCGACGATGCGATGGTCCGGTTGGCTCCTCCCGGGTGCCCGCCTATCATTCCCTCTGGCGGCTGCCGACGCGGGGCGATACCCGGCCCGACCATTCCCTGACCCGATCCGATGCTGGGACGACTGCTGATCCTGCTGCTGTCGGTACTGCCGAAGCATGCCATGAGCCGGGCAGCGGGCGCCGTGGCGAACCTGCCGGTGTCGCGGCCACTGCGCGGCGCCGTCTACCGCGGATACAGCCGCGTGTTCGGCGCCCGTCCGGAGGACGCCGAGCTCCCCCTCGAGGCCTACGGCAGCATCAACGCGTTCTTCACGCGCCAGCTCAAGCCGGGGCTGCGCCCGGTGTCGCCGGACGCGCTCGTCTCGCCGGTCGACGGTACTGTCGGTGCGTGGGGGGTCATCGCCGACGACATGCTGATCCAGGCCAAGGGACGCAACTACTCGCTCGCCGCGCTGGTCGGGGACAAGGCGATGGCCGACCGGATGGAAGGGGGCACCTTCGCGACCCTCTACCTCGCGCCGAAGGACTACCACCGCATTCACGTCCCCCTCGACGGGGTGATCACCGCGGCGACCTACATCCCCGGGGAGCTGTGGCCGGTGAACGTCGCTGCCGTCACCCATGTGGCCGACCTGTTCGCCGTGAACGAGCGCATCGTCGTGACGATCGCGCGGCCGTCGGGCGGCACGATGGCGGTGGTGCTCGTCGGCGCGACGATGGTGGGCATGACGCGCGTGGCATTCGACGACCTGCACACCAATGCCCGCCGCCGCGAGGTGCAGCAGCGCCACTACCGTCCCGGCATCACCGTCCGGGCGGGCGACCCGCTCGGCCACTTCGAGTTCGGCTCGACGGTGATCCTCGCCTGCTCGCCCGACAGCGGCGTGCTCGATGAGATGCAGCCAGGAGAGGTGGTGCAGATGGGAGCGAGGATCGGCGACATCAAGTGAGCGCAATGCCGTTGCACGGTCGCGAGCCGGTGCTCCCCCGAGAGACGACACCTCGCAATGCCGTTGCACGGTCGCGAGCCGGTGCTCCCCCGTGAGACGACAACTCGCAATGCCGGTGCACGGTCGCGAGCCGGTGCTCCCCCGTGAGACGACAACTCGCAATGCCGGTGCACGGTCGCGAGCCGGTGCTCCCCCGTGAGACGACAACTCGCAATGCCGGTGCACGGTC
>JACDHQ010000290.1 GCA_013820975.1 Gemmatimonadaceae bacterium | reverse complement strand
ACGCCGAGTGGGCGCGGACCGAGTTGCCGCGATCGCTCTCGGATCTCCTCGTGACTCCCCACGCATCGCAGGGGTACACGGTCGGCCTGCAATGGTCGAATCCCGTTGGATCAGTATCGACTCCTGCCGCCGTGCGGCTGCAGGCCGAGTTCACGAACCTGGAGCAGACGGCGGCGTTCCCCGGCCACGTCACTACGGACTACTACACGGGACGGGCGACTGCCCACGGATTCACGCATCGCGGCCAGTTGCTCGGCGCGGCCATCGGCCCCGGCGCTTCTTCACAGTTCATCGCTGGCGATTACCTGGCCTCCGGGTGGCGGGCGGGGCTGCTTGCCGGCCGGACGCGAACGGAGAACGACGCGATGTATCGCATGCCGGACCCTCGGGCGACGAGGCACGACGTCACCATATACGCCGGTATACGCGGGGCGATGCGTGCGAGCTGGAGCGACATCTCGGCCGAGCTGGTAGCGGGTCGCCGGTTCAACTACCTCTTCCAGAGCGAGGTGTACAACGCGGGCGGATTCGGCAATTCGATCGACATGTCGAACGTGACGCTCTCCCTCTCCTTCACGCCGATTCGATGACCGGGGAGTGCCCGGTCTGCTGCGAGATGCCCGGCGGCCGGGTCACGGCGCGCGAGATGATGTTCGGCTCGGGAGAGCCATTCACCTATGCGGAATGTGCGGGATGTGGTTGCCTGCACCTGCTGAATCCCCCTGCCGACCTCTCGCGATACTATCCGTCCGACTATTACAGCTTTCAGCCGGCTGTCCCGCGGTCCGGGATCAGGCGCTGGCTCCGCAAGCGCCGCAATGCCGGAACGTTTGCGCGCGGCCGCGTCGATCGCCTGCTGGCCCTGGCGTTGCCCCACCCGCACCATGGGGCAGACCGTTGGTTCCGCCGCATCGCCGTGCAGCCGGATTCGCGAATCCTCGACGTCGGCTGCGGCGACGGCCACCTCCTGCGCGACCTGCGTGACGCCGGATTCACGAACCTGCAGGGGATCGATCCGTTCACTCCAGTCGAAACCGACGCACCCGTGCGCATCCACCGGCGAACGCTGCGGGAGGTCGAGGGATCGTTCGACGTCGTCATGCTCCACCATACGCTCGAGCATGTCGAGGACCAGCACGCTACCCTGCGCGACATTGCGAGGGTGCTGGACCCCCGCGGGACCTGCCTCATCCGGATTCCGGTCGTGCCCTCGGCTGCGTGGAACGAGTATCGGGAAGATTGGGTGCAGCTCGATGCCCCCCGGCACTTCGTCATTCACACGGCGCGCAGCCTTTCGCACGTAGCTGGAAACGCCGGGCTTGATGTCGTCACCGTCGAGTACGACTCCACTGAGCTGCAGTTCCTGGGCAGCGAACATTACCGGCGTGGCCAGCCGCTGACGACGTTGTGGGACTCAGTGTCCCGCGATGAGCGTCGAGATGCGCGCCGTCGGGCTCGGGACGCCAATGCGGCTGGGCAGGGCGACCAGGCGGCCTTCTACCTTCAGCACCGTCAGTCGCGGTAACCGCTACGCTGCAGCGGGTTCGCGTCGCAACTGCCGGAGTGCGACCGCCCGCTCATGCGGCTCGAGCAGGCGCCTCCACGAAAAGAAACCGAATGTGGTGAGGACCACTGCCGTGCCGAGCATGCGCGAGCCGAGGGGAGCATCGCTACTGGCAAGAATGGCAACGAGGCCCACGGCAAACACACCCAGCAGGATGCCATTGCGGCGCAGCGCGGCCGCGCCCTCCGGAAGCACGCGGCCGGCGAGGAACATCAGGGCAGCAGAATCAATGCTGACTCGCAGCGTCCATGCGATCGCAACTCCAGCGAGGCCGAACGTCCCGGTGAACCACCAGATCGCGACGGCGTAGAATGGCAGCTCTGCGAGGTGGAGCTTCGCCGTGATGTCGGGGCGCCCGACTGCCTGCATCACGGCAAATGGCGCCTGACCCACGCAATTCACGAACACCCCGATCGCAAGCCACTGCAACACCTGCATGCTCCCGGCGGCCAGTTCCGCCCCGAGCCACAGGGTCAGGCCTTCCTGCGCGAACGCGACGATGAGCAGGACGGGTGGAAAGACGAGGATGAGCATGAGCCGGAGGCCGCGACTGAGCAGGCCTGCTGCAGCGATACGATCACGCAGGTAGGTGGCAGCGACCGCCGGGAACACGACGCCGAGGACACCAGCAGGGATGATCCAGAGCCGGGTCGCGACTTCGAACGGCGTGACGTACAGCGCCACCGCGGTCATCGGCAACAGGGCGCCGATGAGAAACCTGTCGAGGTACGCCATGAGGGGGCTCACGACGTTGCTCACCGTCATCCAGCCGCCGAGCTGCAGCAGCGGGGTGAGCGCACGGCGCGCGATCTGCGGCCGGGTCCGGAGATAGCCGTATCGCCGGAGGGCCACGGCAAAATGGAGCGCGAACGTGAGGACGCGTCCGAAGGCCAGGGCTCCGACAAGGGGTACGAGACTCGTCGAGAACGGCAGGACGAGCAGGGGGCTGACGTAGGTGAAGAACACGAGCGGCAACCGCAGCGCATTCGCGGCCCCGAAGTGCTGGTGGGCCTCGAACAGCCCTCGAAGTGCGCCCGTAGTGAGCGTGAAGGGGAGCGATGCAGCGAGAATCCAGAACGCGATCACCGTCTCGCGCTGCAGCTCGGCGGGAACGCGCAGCACTCCGTTCACGAGCGGTGTCGTGACTGCGGCGATCACGACGCCACCGATGGTGCCGAGCACGCCGAGTGTGGCGATCGCCGTCCAGCTGACGGCCGTCAGCTCTGCCGGGCTGTCGCTGCCAGTCCCGAGGCGTGAGGAGACGGCCTGGGTCAGTGCCCGGCTCAGCCCGAAGTCGAACAGGCTGAAGTAACCGATCCCCGCCCAGGCGAGCACGAGGATCCCGAATCGCTCCGTTCCGACCCCGTGGATGAGAGGGGGGATGCAGGCCAGCGCTGCGAGGAGTGGAGCGACCTGACCGAGCAGGTTGAGCCCGACATTGCGGGCGAAGGCCAGGCCCGACACGTGTCAGGGGCTGGCCGCGTTGAAATCAGGGGCTACCGACGGCACTGCCCGGTCGAGATACCAGACGCCGAGGCTGCGCCCGATGCCGTCCTCGAAGGTGCTGAGGCGGTAGCCGCGAATGACCGTGCCGGCGTAGGGCGCCGGCGGCGTGATCGTCAGGTCGCCGATCACGTCGCCATTCCCGAATGCGCGGGGCTGGAGTCGAACCCACCCGAAGGCATCCGAGCTCGTCGTGATCGTTTCGGGCGAGATCACCACGCCTCCCGTCCGGCGAAACTCCACGCCGACACCACCCACCGTTTCGCCAGTCACGCGGTCGGCGACACTCACGTAATAATCCATGTTCGGTCCTACCGCCATGCGATACACGTTGCCGAGTGGCCGGTACTCGTGCGTGGGAACGAGCTCTACACCGCGCACCGTTGCCGGGCCGTACGGCGCCGGGAGCGTCAGGGTCAGGTCGCCGACGACACTGGCGAGCCGGTCGGGAAATGCCGCGAACTGGAACAGCTGCACCCTGCCGTGCGGATCGGTCGGGGCGCGGAACACGCCGTCACTGACCGCCGGGCCGGTGATCGCCGCGCCCCCGGTACGCGTGAACGCCACCGCAGTGTTCATGATGAGGTCGTTGTCAGTGCCGCGGAGAAACAGCTCGCCATGGATGTTGAACCAGGGATTCACGACCCACCGCGGCAGCAGGTGCGCATCACCACGCACGTCCACCGTATGCACGCGCACGCCGCGGACGACGTACGGCTCGCTCAACGCCGGCGGCGACACCGTCACGTCGAGGAACACCTCGCCTGCCTCGAATGCGGTGAACTCGGCGCGCCAGTGTCCGCCCGCCGACGTCGTCGTGACGACCTCGGTGCCCGGCTCGGCGACGCCACGGACGACGACCGCACGAATCGGCACACCGTCCACCGGCGCGCCACTCATCGCCTCCACGAGCTGCCCCGTGACGACGACGCGCGGGCCCACCTCGCAGCTGACCGTGCCGAAGCACGGGTCGCAGGCGCCGACGCCCACGAGCCCGACGATCGCCAGCATCCCAACTGTTCTCGTGATCAATGTGCCTGTCCCGCGAATTCCGGTGGATCGATCGACATGTCGTCCTTTCGTAGGATCTCCCCAAGCATCTCCATGACGTGCCGCACCTC